>JASHSR010000167.1 GCA_030038645.1 Gammaproteobacteria bacterium | reverse complement strand
TCGGGAAAGAACCGCGGCGCAGAGCCGCATACGAATGGGAGCCGGCGATGAAGAACGTACGATTTGTGGGTTTGGATGTCCATGCGGAGACGATTGCGGTGGCGGTAGCCGAGGCCGGTAGTGAGGTGCGCAGTCTAGGGACGATTCCCAACCGCCCCGAGTCGGTGCGCCGCGTGATCGGTAAGCTCGGCAAGCCCGAGGGTCTGCGGGTGTGCTACGAGGCGGGACCGACCGGCTACGTGCTGTACTGGCAACTGACGGAGCTGGGGGCGCACTGCGAGGTAGTGGCCCCGACGCTGGTGCCGGTGAAGGTGGGCGATCGGGTCAAAACCGATCGGCGCGATGCCGAGAAGCTGGCCCGCTGCTACCGGGCCGGGGATCTGACGGCGGTGTGGGTACCCGATGCGGCGCACGAGGCGCCGCGCGACCTGGTGCGTGCACGGCTGGCGGCCAAGCGTGATCAGCTGCGGGCGCGCCATCGGCTGAGCAAGTTTCTGCTGCGTCAAGGGCGCCGAGCCCCCGAGGGCACCCCAACCTGGACCGGCAAGTATCTGGCCTGGGTCAAGCAGCAACGCTTCGAGCAGGGCGCGCAGGAGGCGACGCTGCTGGACTATCTGCACGAGGTCGAACACGCCGCCGCGCGCATCGTGCGGCTCGAGCGGGCCATCGATGTGGCGGTGCAGTCGATGCCCGAGAAGCTGCGGGAGGTCATTGCCGGACTGCAGAGCCTGCGGGGGATAGCGAAAACCTCGGCGGTGACCCGGGTGGCAGAGCTCGGGCAGATCTCGCGCTTTGCTCAGGCCCGCCAGCTGATGGGTTACGCCGGGATGGTCTCGCGCGAGCACTCCAGCGGCCAGAGCGTGCGCCGCGGCTCGACCAGCAAGGCGGGCAACGCGCACCTGCGACGCATCGTGACCGAGGCGGCCTGGAGCTACCGACATCGTCCGAACGTCGGCGCCACGTTGGCGGCCCGCCAGAGCGGCTCGAGCGAGGCGGTCAAGACCATCGCCTGGCGGGCGCAGCATCGCTTGCATGCGCGTTATCGAGCGCTGCTGGGGAAGGGTAAGGACAAGCAGAAGGTCGTCACTGCGCTGGGCCGAGAGTTACTCGGCTTCATCTGGGCGATCGGCTGTGAACTCGAGCGCGGGCAGAAGCAGCAGGTACGGCAAGCCGCCTGAGCACGGCCGGCAAGAAGTTCATGAGCTCGCTACAGGCACAAGCGGTCAGCGGCTGGGATGGCACACGGCAAAGGAGAATCCTCGTGACCGCTATGCGACAGGCCCACTGTGGCCGGATCCACGCCTTGAGTCCGAGGCCACTCCCGACGAATCACGACCATGATGGCGGGTCTTGCGCCCGATCCACGAATATCAGAGTGATCAACCGTCGACACGAGCTGCCCCGGCTGCTGTTCACTTGTGCTTGGCCCGAGACAAAGAGCGGTTCGCTAAACCGCTCAGGTACTTGACGGGTCGTTTCATATCAGCGGTAGCTCCACTTCTCGAACGGACGGTACCGAAGGGGCATGCAGTGCCAGACTCCGCACGCGACGCCTGCACCGATCTGATCGTGGGCGGCGGCATGAGCTGCCACAACCTGCGCGAGATCTACGGCGACAGTGCGTGCGCCGCCGATGCCGCGGAACAGTTCGACGCCTTGTTGACTGCCGCCGTGACGGAGCCCGACCACGGCGCGCGCCTGTCCTTCGCGGCCCGAGCATCTGATTCCGCTGATGGTCGCGGCGGGCGCTGCCAACACCGATCCGGTCGGCGCATATACAGCGAACGGCTGCTCGGCAAGGCCCATTCAGGATTCCAGTTCTGTTGAGCTTGACACCACGCCGTCGTGGGCTGTTCAATCCCCTTGCGTTCAATTGACTTGTCACTGATCGGCGACTGATTTTATGCGATTTCAACCCGCTTTTCTCGTCCTCGCACTCGTTGCAGCGATTCCTGCCGGTAGCCGGAGTCCGGCCGCGACTCGCACCTCCGAGCAGATCGTCATGCATCACCTGTCCGCATTCGCAGCCGATGATCTGGAAGACCTTCTGGGCGACTATTCGGATACGGCGACGGTGATCACACCCAGGGGCATCACCAGTGGCAAGCCGGCGCTGCGCAAGATGTTCGGCAGAATGATGGCAGCCCCGCAGCCCGCAACGCAGCTGACGACGAAGGTCTTCACCGACAATGTCGGCTATATCGTCTGGGTGCAGAATCTCGGCCAGCCGAACGAAAGGCGTGGCACGGACACCTTCTTCATCCAGGACGGCAAGATTGTGGCGCAGACGGCCGCGCTGATCATGCCGATGCATGCCCCGCCGCCGAAATAGCCGGGCTTGGACCGGCGTTGCCGCGAGCGCGGTGTAACCATTCCACAGAGTCTCGATGTCGGGTCACGCGCTACCCTGACCCCCATTATTCGCGAACCGCGGCCATATTAGACCCGAAGGTCCATTGAGAAGCCAGTTCAGCGGCAAACATACTATATGTTGTAGTTTTGTGCCGATCTGCGGGTGGCGCGCAGGCCTTTCAGAGCTACCTCGCGCCGCGGGGGTGATGCGACGTGCAGAGGGCTACCGCAGCGGTGAGAGTGTAAACAGCGTTGGCGCTGAGAGGGTGCTACGCGGCGCGGCAGGTGAATGATGAGGCGATGTACCGAGCGCTCGATGCGGGCACCGAGCACCGAGCTCGAGCAGCCGCTCCCGCAGCGTCGCCAGCTGAGCGCACGCGAGGCTCGTGCCCCGGGGTTCGTCGACGCAGTTCCCGCGTGAGCACATAGGCTACGGCGGTCAGGAGCACCCGCAACTGATCGGCCAGAAAGCGCGAGCAGTTGGTACGGTCGAACTTTCAGGGAGCACCTCCGAAACGCAAGAGCCAAGGGCAATGAACTCAACTGTGGAGGGCCGCACCCCAGCTCGCGTGCCGGGCAGCAGTTCACATTGGCGACGCCCTTCCCGAACTCGAGCAGCTACCCGATCTGCGCCATTTCTTTCTTGGTGAACCGGACCTTGGCCGCCGCAATATCATCTTCCAGATGGTCAACCCGCACAGTACCGGGAATCGGCAGCATCACCGGCGACCGCGCCAGTAGCCATGCAAGCGCCGCTTGCGGCATGTCGATGTGGCGCTCTTGGGCGAGCGCTTGCAATCCGGCAAGCCGCAAATCCGCAGCTGCGTTCCCTTGCCCACGGCGCGCAAGCGGCGACCAAGGGATGAAGGCCATATGCTCGCGCTCGCAGAGTGCAATGATGTCGTCTGACTGCTCGGAGACAATGTTGTAATGATTCTCCACCGAGACCACAGTAGCCACCGAACGCGCCTTGGCGAGCAGCGCTTCGCCGACGTTGCACACGCCGATGTGACGGATCTTTCCCTCCTGCTGAAGCTTTGCCAGTTCTCCGATTGAATCCTCGTAGGGAACATTCGGATCCGGCCAATGCATTTGATAGAGAGCGATCTGTTCGAGCTGCAGTCGCTTTAGACTCCCTTCACAGGCCTCACGCAAATGTTCCGGCCGACCGTCGAGCGAACCGGCGGATAGGGCGCCGGGACGAATCTGACCCCCTTTGGTTGCGATCACCAGGTCCGATGGATAAGGATACAGCGCGTCGTGAATCATCTGCTCGGCGACAGCCGGCCCGTATATGTCGGCGGTATCGATGAAGTTCACGCCGAGGTCGACCGCGCGCCGGAGTACAGCGCGTCTCGCTGCTGCATCGCTCGGCGAGACCCAGCCCTGTGCACCGCCAAGCTCCGCCGTCCCGAACCCAATGCGATTCACCTGAAGATCACCGCCGATCCAAATCTGTCCCGCTGCTCCCGCCGGCGACTTCGGATTGTGTACACGCACTCGTTTCGCCGCCCCGAACGTCGACCGCGCCAGTGCAGCTGAGGTCCCCGCCGCCGCGCTCTGAATGAGAAAAGAGCGGCGCGACAGACTGTTCGTCATCTTCAAAACACTCCTGAGCTCGAAGTCTACTGAGGCGTGCCCGCTCTGTCGTGGCAAGCGCTCACGACGCTCGTTGCAATGATCTCATCGAAAGTCCATGAGGTTCGAGCAGCCTATTTCGAGGGAGCGGAGGCCTTAGCACTGTAGAGATGATCAAATGCCGTGTTGCTATAGGCTACAATCTTGCCGTCCTGAACGAAAAAGGTTTCCTGAAACTGATGTTCGTCCGGCTTGCCAGGGTTTGCGGTATACACAACATTGCAGATATTGCCGGCGCAGGCCTTGCGCACGAGCACAATGTGTGTCGGCTTTGCCCACACTGTTGCAAACCTCTTAAACAGATCCGCCTTGGTATAAATACGAGCGCCGCCTCCCCCAATGATCGTCACTGGGTCCGCCATTTCGCTCGCCGCAGCGGCGAGGTCACCCTTATCGGCCCAGTACATGTGACGCATGACGATCCGCTCCGTAACGGGAGACGGGGGGGCTGGAGTCTGACCAAATGCAGGAATCGCGGCGAGTGCTAAGACGACAAGTCCGGGTTGAAATCGCATGGTGCCTACCTCTCACTGGATGCATTATTTGGATGTATTACTACTCCCGCCGCCCGATTTCGCCCTCGCCGTTCCACACTGGCGACGCAAAGGTGGTCTGTGAGTACGGCATGTCGATCACCGGCGAGTAGCGTCACATCGCCATCTTGGCGTGGGAGGGCAATCCGGCAGACACGAACATGTACATTGCAGCATCGGCCGCCGGACGTCACTTGTCACCTAACAAAGGATAGGTGGTATTTGGGGACGGGCGGGTTTAGGTCGATCCGTTGTGTTCGCCCGCCGCGGTCGATCCCGCGCTTCACTCGGTAAGCTCATTTTTTCGCCGGAAAGTAGTTAGGCCATCAAACGATGATCAGTCGATCAGGCCTAGACGGCGGCCGACATCGATGGCTTTGGTGCGGCGCTGGCAGCCGAGCTTGCGGTAGGTCTGATGGAGGTACCACTTGACGGTGCCGGGCGTAAGTCCCAACAGCTTGCCGATCTCGACATTCATGTTGCCGGCGGCCGCGAGTTTCAGGATCGTAAGCTCGCGGGCGGTGAGATCTGCCATGACGGTCTTATCCACTGGCAGCGGGGCTAGGACCGGACGCCACAGCGGCTGGCTGCGCTCCGCCTCGATGATCGCGATGACGCTCGCCGCGAACGGCTCGAAGCCGTCGCCGGAGAGAGACGCAGAGGCGAGCGCCTTGAACACCGGAATCAGGCGGCTGGCTTCATCGACGAACGCGCGGATGCGTTGCGCTGGTGCCGCCAGAGCGAGCGCCTGGAGTATGATCCGGCAAGCGCTCGTCTCCTCGTTCACGGCGAGGAGTAGCTGCGCGCGGATGACATCCCAGTCGATCATAGCCGCGACGGCCCTCGCGGCGTACACATGATTGCGCCAGGCCTTGGCCACGGCCTGGGCTTCAGCGATGTGGCCGCGTGACTGAGCGAGCCGCACCCAGGCCATCGCGAGCGAGTTCTCCGCGCGCGTCGAGCGCTTGGTCGGCCCCGGCGGTGGGGATGAGAGCTTCAGCCCGTGCCACTGCGCGACCTGCGCGGCTTCCCCGGCGCGGTTGAGGTGGCAGAGAAGCGCGATACGCTCGGCGCCTGCGATGGAGCGCAGGCGCTCGAAGCCGCGCTCTTCGGCGACCGCTTCGGCGCACTTCAGTGTCTTGAGCGCGGCATCCGCGGTGCCGCGGAGACGTTGGATACGCGAGCGCGTGAGATAGCCCGAAATGAGCTGATCGACGTAGCCTACACCCGTGGCGTACGGCAGATACTCGTTCAAGAGCTCATCGGCGCTGGCAATGTCGTTCTCCACGTAGAGCGCTTCGGCCAGCGTCAGTGCGACTGTGGCGGGGAATGCCGAGGCGCGACTCGAAATCTCCATCGCAGTGTCAAACGCATTCTTCAGCAGAGCAACGGTGGCCTCCGTCTCGCCGCGCAGCAGCCGTCCGGGGGCCGCCATCGATTCGAAGAGCACGTGCACGTAACGGCTGGGCACGGCACTCAGGTGCTCGCGGGCGAGTGCCTCCAGACGCTCGTGCGAGCTCATGTGGAACTGCTCGCCTTGGGAATACATCATGGCGGCATAGAGGCTCATGACCATGTAGGGATTGCGTTGGCACTCGATTTCGCGCATCAGCGCTCCCGCCTCGCGATCGAGGGCCGCGAAGTCCTCGCGGAACATGAAGCCCATGATGCGGCAGTGCTTCACATCCTGCTGAAGCTCGCGCTTCTCCTTAGTAAGGGAGACATCGGGCGTGCAGATCTCACGGATGCGGGTCTCGGCAGCTTCGAGGAGGGCATAGGCGAGCCCGAAGTGAAACTCCGCCATGAGCCGCCAGCTCATTGCGAGCATGATGCGGGGGAAGTGCTCGCGTACGGTGGCGGGAAGTCTCGAGGCTGTGGGGACGATCAAGGTCTCAAGTCCGGACATGTAGAAGTCGCCGGCGTGCGCATGGAAGACGCATGCAGCACGCTCCGGCTCTCCCGCAGACATGGCATGATCGAAGGCTTCGACAAAGAGGCCGGCCCGATCGAACCACTCGAAGGCGTGGAGATGCTGGCGGCGCCGACCCTCTTCGGACGCCGTGCAACCCGGGCCACGAAGGTACGCGGCTAAGAGAGGATGCA
>JASHSR010000166.1 GCA_030038645.1 Gammaproteobacteria bacterium | reverse complement strand
TACTCGATCGGGTCCTCGATCGTGACGATGTGATCGGACGAGGTCTCGTTGCGGTAGTTGATCATCGCGGCGAGCGTCGTCGACTTGCCCGCTCCGGTCGCGCCCACCACCAGGATGAGGCCGCGCCTCAGCATGATGAGATCGCGCACGATCGGGGGCAGCCCCAGGCTCTCGAGGCGCGGCATATCCGCCGTGATGTAGCGCAGCACGATGGCCGGGAAGCCGCGCTGCATGAAGATGTTGACGCGGAAGCGGCCGAGGCCGGGCTCCGAGATCGCGAAGTCGACCTCGAAGTCGCGCAGGAACCGCTCGCGCTGATCGGCGCTCATGAGCGCGAAGGCGGTCTGCCGTACGACCTCCGGCGTCAGCACGTTCTTGTTCGCCGGAAAGATCTGCCCTTCTATCTTGATCTTGACCGGGGCGTTCGCGGTGAAGAACAGGTCGGACGCCTTCTTCTCCACCATGAGCTTGAAGAGCGGCTTGCTGTTGAACTGGGACTGTGCGCCGCTCGCCTCCAGGGCGCGGTGCACCCCCGTCGAGCTCAGCTTCGGCTCCGTCGCTTCGGTCGTAGAGGCCATGATGTCGTCTGCGTCCGTCAAATGGTGCGGCCCGGCTCTTCCTCGACGATCCGCAACGCGCCGTCGTCGTCCACGTTCTTCATCTCGCGTTTGCTCTCGAGCTTGATGCGCAGGCGCAGCTCGTTCTTGGAGTCGGCGTTGCGCAGTGCGTCCTCGTAGGAGATGAAGCCCGCCTCGTACAGCTCGTAGAGCGACTGGTCGAAGGTCTTCATGCCGAGGCGCGTCGAGCGCGACATGACCTCCTTGATCTTGGCGATCTCGCCCTTGAAGACGAGGTCCTGGATGAGCGGGGAGTTGATCATGATCTCGGTCGCGGCGATGCGTCCCGCTCCGGACTCGCGCGGAACGAGCCGCTGCGAGATGAACGCGCGGATGTTGAGCGAGAGGTCCATCAGCAGCTGCTCGCGCCGCTCGTCCGGAAAGAGATTGACGATACGGTCGAGCGCTTGGTTGGCGCTGTTCCCGTGGAGCGTCGCAAGCACGAGGTGGCCCGTCTCGGAGAACTGGATGCCGTATTCCATCGTCTCGCGGTCGCGGACCTCGCCGATCAGCACCACATCGGGCGCTTGGCGCAGGGTGTTCTTCAGGCCCGCGTGCCAGGAATCCGTGTCCACGCCCACCTCGCGGTGCGTGATCACGCAGCCCTTGTGCTGGTGCACGTACTCGACGGGGTCCTCGATGGTGACGATGTGCCCGCGGGTCTTCTCGTTGCGATAGCCGACCATCGCGGCGAGCGTCGTGGACTTGCCCGAGCCGGTGGCGCCGACGACCATGACCAGGCCGCGCTTCGACAGCACGATCTCCTTCAGCACGGGGGGCAGGTCGAGCTCCTCGATCGTCGGGATCTTCGCGTTGATGAGCCGGATGACGCAGCCCGTGTAGCCCTGCTGCACGAACGCGCTCACGCGGAAGCGGCCGATGCCGGGCGGCGCAATCGCGAAATTGCATTCCTTGGTGGCGTCGAACTCCTTCGACTGGCGGTCGTTCATGATCGCGCGCACGAGCGTCGCGGATTGATCCGGGGTCAGGGCGCGCTCGCTCTGCGGCCGGACTTCGCCGTCGACCTTGATCGCCGGCGGGAAGCCGGCGGTGATGAAGAGATCGGAGGCCTTCTTCTCGGTGACGCGCCGCAGCAAATCCTGCATCAGCTTGATGGCCTGATCACGGTCCATGAGGATCTCCGCGCTCGGTCACACCACGTCCTTGTTCTGCGCCTTGAGCCGCGCCTCTTCCTTGCTCACCAGCCCCTTGCTCACGAGCTCCGCGAGGCACTGGTCGAGGGTCTGCATGCCGCTCGCCTGTCCCGTCTGGATGGAGGAATACATCTGCGCGATCTTGCCCTCGCGGATGAGGTTGCGGATCGCGGGCGTGCCGATCATGATCTCGTGCGCGGCGATCCGCCCGCCGCCGATGCGCTTGAGCAGCGTCTGCGAGATCGCGGCGCGCAGGCTCTCCGAGAGCATCGAGCGCACCATCTCCTTCTCGGCCGCGGGGAACACGTCGACCACGCGGTCGATGGTCTTGGCGGCGGAGCTCGTGTGCAGCGTGCCGAACACGAGGTGTCCGGTCTCCGCCGCCGTGAGGGCGAGGCGGATCGTCTCAAGGTCGCGCAGCTCGCCGACGAGGACCACGTCGGGATCCTCGCGCAGGGCCGAGCGCAGCGCCTCGGAGAAGCCGAGGGTGTCGCGGTGCACCTCGCGCTGGTTGATGAGGCAGCGCTTCGACTCGTGCACGAACTCGATCGGATCCTCGATGGTGATGATGTGGTCGGGCCGGTTGTCGTTGCAGTGGTTGATCATCGCCGCGAGCGTCGTCGACTTGCCGGATCCGGTCGGACCTGTCACGAGCACCAGGCCGCGCGGCAGCATGCACAGGTCGCGGAAGATCTTCGGGGCCTGCAGGTCGTCGAGGCTCAAGATGGCCGAGGGAATGTTGCGGAACACGGCGCCCGCGCCGCGATTCTGGTTGAACGCGTTGACGCGGAAGCGCGCGAGCTTCGGGATCTCGAAGGAGAAGTCGGTCTCGAAGAACTCCTCGTAAGCCTTCCGTTGCTTGTCGTTCATGATGTCGTAGACCATGCTGTGCACTTCCTTGTGCGAGAGCGGCGGCATGTTGATGCGCTTCATGTCGCCGTCCACCCGGATCATCGGCTGGACGCCGGCGGACAGGTGCAGGTCCGAGGCACTGTTCTTGACGGCGAACGCGAGGAGTTGCGCGATGTCTACGGCCATTGATGCTCGTGCCCGGGCTGCGGCGCCCCTAGGAAGAGTCGAGCTTCGAGTATAGCGGAGGCATTCCCCGTCCCCCATGTTAAGAGGTCCGCAGAATTTGGCTGAGAATCTCGCGAAAGTGCGCGCCCGCATCGCCGCCGCGGCGGCCCAGTGCGGCCGAAATGCGCACTCCATCACAATCGTCGCCGCGAGCAAGTCCCAGCCCCCGGCGGCGGTCGAGGCAGCCGCCCGAGCGGGGCTCGAGCACTTCGGGGAGAGCTACCTCAAGGAAGCGCTCGAGAAGATCGCATCGCCCGCGGCGGCCTCCCTCACTTGGCACTTCATCGGCCGCCTTCAGGCGAACAAGACCCGCCCCGTCGCCGAGCGGTTCTCGTGGGTGCACAGCGTGGACCGCCTGCGGCTCGCGGAGCGTCTGTCGGCCCAGCGGCCCTATCACGCGCCTCCCCTCAACGTGTGCATCCAGGTGAGCCTCGGCGGGGAGCCGGGCAAAGGTGGAGCGGCGCCGGAGGAGGCGCGCGCGCTCGCCGCGGCCGTCGCGGAGCTGCCGCGCCTGAAGCTCCGGGGCCTCATGTGCCTGCCGCCCGAGGAGCGGCTGCTCGAGAGGCAGCGCCGCTGGTTCGCCGAGCTTCGGCGGATATTTGAAGACCTCAATGCGACGGGTGCCGGGCTCGACACCCTCTCCATGGGCATGAGCGGGGATCTCGAGGCCGCCGTGCTCGAGGGGGCGACTCTCGTGCGCGTCGGCACCGCGCTGTTCGGCCCGCGTCCGCCTGCGTAAGGCGGCAAGCCGCATTGGAACGCTTCCGGCGTGAGCGTTGCGCAGCCGACAGCGGCGCGCCGACCGGATACAATCCCGCCGTGGTCTCCTACAACGTTGCATTCATCGGCGGCGGCAACATGGGCCGCGCGCTGATCGGCGGTCTCGTGCGGCGCGGCGTGTCCCCGCAGGCGATCCGCGTGGGCGAGCCGAGCGAGTCGGCGCGCCGCGGGCTGCAGCAGGACTTTGGCTGTCTCGTGGCGG
>JASHSR010000165.1 GCA_030038645.1 Gammaproteobacteria bacterium | reverse complement strand
CTGGTCGATCGCGGCGATCGTGCTCGCCATCGCGATGTCGGTGCTCGACAGCAGCATTGCGAACGTCGCGCTGCCGACGATCGCACACGAGCTCGGCACGCCGGCCGCCACATCCATCTGGGTGATCAACGCCTATCAGATCGCAATCCTCGTCTCGCTCCTGCCGCTCGCCTCGCTCGGCGAGGTGATCGGCTATCGCCGCGTCTCGCTCGCGGGGCTCGTCGTGTTCACGCTCTCCTCGCTCTCCTGCGCTCTCGCCCCCTCGATGCTCGCGCTCATCGGGGCGCGCGTCGTTCAGGGCTTCGGGGCCGCGGGCATCATGAGCGTCAATGCGGCGCTCGTCCGCTTCACCTACCCGCAGCGGCTGCTCGGCCGCGCAGTGGGCATCAACGCGCTCGCCGTCGCCACGTCGGCCGCTATTGGACCGACGATCGCCGCCGGAGTGCTCGCCGTCGCGCCCTGGCGCTGGCTGTTCGCCATCAACGTGCCGATCGGCGTCGTCACCTTCGTCATCGCGGCCTATGCGCTGCCGGCCACGGAGCTTTCCCGCCGCCCACTCAACTGGGGCGTCGCCGCCCTGCACGCCGGCGCGTTCGGACTGCTCCTGAGCGGACTGCAGGCCATGGCGCACGCCTCCTCGACCGCGCTCGCCCTCGGCGAGATCTGCGGCGGCTGCGTGCTCGGCTTCCTGCTCGTCCGGCACGAGCTCGATCGCGACACGCCGCTCGTTCCCTTCGATCTGCTGCGCGTCAAAGTGTTCTCCCTCTCGATCGCGACGTCGGTGTGCTCGTTCACAGGACAGATGGCCGCGCTCGTCGCCCTGCCGTTCGAGATCCAGCGCCTCGGTCACGGTCCCGTCGCCACGGGGCTGCTCATGACGCCGTGGCCCGTCGCGGTAGGCATCGCCGCGCCCATCGCCGGCCGGCTCGCGGACCGATTCCCGGCGGGCATTCTGGGCGGCGCGGGCCTCGCGACGATGTCGTGCGGCCTGCTCCTGCTCGCTCTGTTCCCGCAAGGCGGCTCGGCGGCCGATTTCATCTGGCGCATGGCGCTCTGCGGGATCGGCTTCGGCTTGTTCCAGTCGCCGAACAACCGGACGATGATTCTCGCCGCGCCACGCGCGCGAAGCGGAGCCGCGGGCGGCATGCTCGGCACCGCAAGGCTGCTCGGCCAGACGGTCGGAGCCGCCGGCGTCGCCATTCTCTTCCACGCCTATCCGCAGAAGGGCTCGAACTTCGCGCTGTTCGCCGCCGCCGCGGTCGCCCTCGCCGCGGCGCTGGTCAGCACCTCGAGGCTCTCGGCCAAGACTGCCGCCGCGAGCCCCTGAGGGCGCCCGTGCTCACTTGCGCATCGCCCCGCTCACGGCGCGCTTGCGGCGTCTCGCCGCCCCCGCCGCCCGCTCGCGGCGCCGCGCCGAGGCGCATCGCCCCGCTTGACATCGCCTCGGTGGACGAATAGTTTCCATATTTGTTAATTATTAACTTACACGATAATTATATCGGAGAGCCCAGCCATGGCGACACCCCCTGCCTCGAGCCGACCCGCTTTCATTCCCTCGCTCATCTACCGGGACCACCGCGCGGCGCTCGAATGGCTGCGCAAGGCCTTCGGGTTCGAGGTGAGCTACCTGCTCACGGACTCGAGCGGCAACATCGTCCACGCCGAGATGACCCACGGTGGCGGCGTCATCACGGTCGGCAGCGAGTGGGCCGACTGGACCCGCAGCCCGGCGTCGGTCGGAGGGAAGAATACCCAGCGGATCCACGTCCGGATCGACCGGGGGATCGACGAGCACTGCGAGCGGGCCCGCCAGGCCGGGGCGACCATCGTGATGCCGCCTACCGACCAGTTCTACGGAGATCGCAGCTATATGGCCGCAGATTTGGAGGGACATCACTGGACTTTCTGGCAGGCGGTACGCGCCGTCTCCGACGAGGAGATCGAGCGCGCGACGGGCTTCAAGGTTCAGGCGTCGGCGTGACGGCTCGCCCCGCGGGCCCCGCGCTCGACCGCACACTCGCCGCCCTCGCCGACCCGCATCGCAGGCGGGTCATCGACCTGCTGCGCGAGCGGCCCCGGCGGGCGGGCGAGCTCGCCGAGGCCGTGCGCCTCTCCTTTCCGGCCATGAGCCGGCATCTGAGGACGCTCCGCGAGAGCCGCCTCGTCGAGGAGGATCGCGACCCCTTCGACTCGCGCGTGCGCATCTATCGGCTGAGCCCTCAGCCCATGGCGGATCTCAAGGCCTGGCTCGGTGAGACCGAGGCGCTCTGGGCGCGCCAGCTCGCGGCCCTCAGGGCGCATCTCGAGAAGGCCGGAAAGTCGAAGCCGTGACCTCGAAGGTCTACGTCGCGCTGCGTGTGCCCGCCGATCCCTTGCGAGCCTTCGACGCATTCACGCTGGAGATCGCAGCCTGGTGGCAGCCGGGCAGGCTGTTCCAGGTGACGCCCCAAGGCGACGGACGGCTCGCCTTCGAGCCGGGCGTCGGCGGCCGGCTCTTCACGACGCTCGAGAGCGGCGAGCAGTTCGAGATCGGACGGATCTCCGTCTGGGAGCCCGGCCGGCGGCTCGTCTTCTCCTGGCGGCAGGCGAGCTTCGCGCCCGACCAATCGACCGAGGTGGAGGTGACTTTCGAGCCGGTGGGCGCTGAGACGCGCATTTCGATCGAGCACCGCGCGTGGGACACCCTTCCGCAGAAGCACGCCGCGCGCCACGGCTTCCCGGAGCCGGTGACGCTGCGGCGCGTGGGCGAGTGGTGGCAAGCCTCGCTCGCACAGCTCGCGGATCGGCTCTCGAGGCGAGGTGACTTAACTGCGTAGCCTCGGCCTCCCGTGCCGGGCCCTTCCCTCGGTGTGCCGTAGTCCTCGGCGGGCGTACGCCCGGGTACAATGATCCCCGCCCATTCGATCGAGCAAGATTGCCGGGAGCTCAAGTCATGGCCACGATAGTCGGCGGCATCGCCACGTCCCACACTCCGTCGATCGGCTTCGCGCTCGACACGAACAAGCAGAAGGATGCCGTCTGGGCGCCCATCTTCGAGGGCTACAAGCCCGTGCAGCAATGGCTCGCCGACAAGCGGCCCGATGTGCTCTTCTACATCTTCAACGACCACGTCACGTCCTTCTTCTTCGACCACTACTCGCACTTCGCGCTCGGCGTCGGCGACCGCTACTGGCCGGCGGACGAAGGCGGAGGCCCACGCCGACTGCCGCCCATCAAGGGGCATCCCGGCCTCGCGCGTCACGTGGCGACCGGCCTCACGGCCGACGAGTTCGATCTCTCGTACTTTCAGGCGAAGGGGCTCGATCACGGCTGCTTCTCGCCCCTCTCGCTGCTCTGGCCGCACGAGTCCGGCTGGCCCGGCGCCATCGTGCCCCTGCAGGTCGGCGTGCTCGAGTTCCCGATTCCCTCGGCGCGGCGCTGCTTCAAGCTCGGCCGCGCGCTGCGCAAAGCGATCGAGAGCTACCCCGAGGACCTCAAGGTCGCGATCGTCGGGACCGGCGGACTCTCCCACCAGGTGCATGGGGAGCGGTGCGGCTTCAACAACACCCCCTGGGACATGGAGTTTCTCGACCTCCTCGAGAAGGACCCCGAGAAGCTCACGCGGATGACGATCGCCGAGTACGCCGAGCGCGGCGGCTTCGAGGGCTCCGAGGTCATCATGTGGCTGATCATGCGCGGGGCGCTCTCGGCGAAGGTCAAGAAGCTGCACCAGGCATACTACCTGCCGTCCATGACGCCGATCGCGACGCTCATCTACGAGAGCGACTCGAGCGAGCCGGCGGACGAGTCGGTGTCCGCGTATCGCGAGCGCATCGGGCGCGAGTGGTCGGGCATCGAGAAGCTCCCGGGCACTTATCCGTTCACGCTCGAGCGCAGCGTCAAGGCGTACCGCATCAACGAGTTCCTGCATCGGCTCATCGTGCCCGCGGAGCGCAAGCGCTTCCTCTCCGATCCCGAGCCGATGTTCGAGGAAGCGGGCCTCACGCAGGAGGAGCGCGACATGATCCGCCGGCGCGATTGGCGCGCCCTCATTCATTACGGCGTGATCTTCTTCCTCCTCGAGAAGCTCGGCGCCGTGGTCGGCACGACGAACCTCCACATCTACGCGGGCATGCGAGGACAGTCGCTCGAGGACTTCCAGAAGACGCGCAACGTGCAGGTGCTCTACTCCGTCGCCGGCGAGGACGAGGGAAAGAAGGACTGGGACCGGCAGCAGTCGGCGCGCTAGGGGCTCGCTCGGCGCGGGGATCAGGCCGGCATCACATCGGTCATTCGATCCACCTTGCGCAGCGGCGGGAAGAGCCTCATCCACACCGCCACGACGACGAGCGTGCCGGCGCCGCCCAGGATGACGGCCGGCACGGTGCCGAAGAGCGCGGCGGTGACGCCGGACTCGAACTCGCCGAGCTCGTTGGAGCTGCTGATGAAGAGCGTGCTCACCGCGCTCACGCGCCCGCGCATCGGATCGGGCGTGGCGAACTGCACGAGCGCGGAGCGAATGTAGACGCTCACCTGATCCGAGCCGCCGAGCACGGCAAGCGCCGCGAGCGACAGCGCGAAATCGGTGGACAGCCCAAAGACGATCGTCGCGACGCCGAACACGGCCACCGTCACGAACAGAGCGGATCCGACGTTTCGCTGCAGGGGCCGGCCGACCAGATACAGCGCGACGAGGGCCGCGCCCACCGCGGGCGCGCTGCGGAGCACGCCGAGGCCCGTCGGGCCGACGTGGAGGATGTCGCGGGCGTAGATCGGCAGGAGCGCGGTCGCGCCGCCGAGCAGCACGGCGAACAGGTCGAGGGAGATCGCCCCGAGCACGACCGGCCGCGAGCGCACGAACTCCACGCCCTCCTTCACCCGCGCGATGCGGCTCGCAAGCACCGAAGCGTCCGCCTCGGGCCGCCGCCCGCCGAGCAGCGTCGTGCCGGCGGCGGCGAGCAGGAACGCGGCGAGGCAGCCGCCGTAGGCGACTGACGCCCCGAGCGCATACGCGAATCCACCGACCGCGGGGCCTGCGATCACGGCCACCTGCGAGATGGAGGAGGCCCACGCGATCGACTTCGCGAGCCGCTCGGGTGGCACGAGGAACGGCAGCAGCGAGCGCCCCGCGGGCCCGGAGAAGCCGCGCGCACAGCCGAAAAGCGCGAGCACGGCGTAAAGCGGCCAGATCGCCCGCGGATGCAGCGCGGCGTAAGCGAGCAGCAGCCCGCTCGAGACCGCCTCGAGCAGCAAGCTCAACCCGAGAATCCGGCGCTGATCGAAGCGGTCCGCGAGCTCGCCGGCCGGAAGCGTGAGCAGGAACATCGGAGCGAACTCGACGAGCCCCACGATGCCGAGCGCGAGCGGGCTGCGCGTGAGGTCGTAGACCTGCCAGCCGACGGCGACCGACTGCACGAGCATCGCGACCCGCGCGAGCACGCGGGTGCAGAGATACAGAGGCAGGTCGCGGCCGCGGTAGCAGTCCGGATCGAGCACGGCGTTCCCCCATCGATCGGCCGATCGCGCGGCATCGCTTCCGCAAACGCTACCCCGAGCGGGGGCGCGCAACAAGAAGGCGAGCCGATTCAGTGCCGTGCCGGCGGAAGAGCGGCCGCCGAGGATGGGGGCTCGGCCGGCTGTGCGGATTTGCCTGCACCGTGCCCTGCGGGCGCCGCTGGGGCGGGCGGCCCCTCGTTCGAGAGATCGGGGGGGTACGGGCTTTCGGCGGGGATGTCGAAAGACTCCGATTCGGGCTGCGCGGCGGCGTGGCGGACGGCCGCCCGCGCAGCCTCCTGCGGGGAAGGCGGCAGCTGCCGCACATCGAGCGCGGCGAGATTGATCACCGAGGGATCGTCGCGCAGCCTCACGTAGAGCTGCCCGCCGATCGGATGCGGCACCGGCAACGCGTACCCGGGGAACCCGTCCGGCACCTCGACCGGGTGACCGAACTTCGGGTCGGTCGAGAGCGCATCGACCAGGAACAGGTCCGAGCCCGAGAGCTTGCAGGCCAGCTCGGGAGTGGCGGGACAGGTGAGCGTCCTCAGCTGCGGCAGGCGCACGAGGGTCGCGAGAGGCTGCCATGCGCCCGTCACACCGCCCACGACGATCCTGAACTTCAGAGGGCCGAAGGCCGAGGAGCCGAAGGCCTTCTGCGGATCGAGCGTCGCGACGGCGACCTGCGAGTTCTCGAGCGTGATCCCGCCGTTGGAGAGGCTCAGCGTGGCGGAGAACGAGTCGTCGGCGGTCGCGACGTCGATCTGCTCGTCGTGGCCGAAGGTCGGCGGGGACTGCGCGCGGACGGAGAACGTGAGCGCCGCGTCCTGCGGCAGCTCGTCCTGGTTCTCGAGCTCGATGTTGCTGTCGCTGCTCGAGCGCGAGGGCTCGACGCTCTTGCCGATCAGCGCGACGCTCGGGCGCGGCGCGCCGACGACGGATTGCAGGCGAAGCACCCGTCCGTCTTTCAATGTGACCCGCAGATTCGCGCTCGCGCCCTGCTTCAGCGCCGCGGCGGCCTTCGGATCGCGCGCGACCATCGACAGCTCGTCCGTCGCGAGGCTGGTCGAGAGGCTCCCCGGCACGAACTCGATGCCGTCCATGTCGAGGCTCGCGACCTCATCCAGGCGGGTGCCTTTGAGGACGCCCTCGGAGTCCCCCGAGTAGATCGTGAAGCTCCCGAGATGTCCGGCCTCGGAGAACGCTTGCAGGGGAACCGGCTCGGGCTTGCTCGCTCCGTACTGCTTCACGAGCAGCGTCATGGAGCCGGGCTGCACCTGCTTCAGCGGCAGATCGAGCTCCACCTCGTCGGGCTTCACCGTCTTCCACTGGACCTTGAGCTCCTTGCCCGCCGGGTCCCTGAGCATGATCGTGTCCACGCAGCTGATGCTCGCGGCCCGCAGGTGAACCGTATCCTGGCGGCCGACGATCAGCGCGCCGCCCTCGCCCGCGTCGAGCTGCCACGCCTCCGTGTGAGCGTTCATCAGCTGGAAGTCGGGGCCGTCGTACCTCTCGAAGCCCCAATACCCCTCGAGCGATCCGTGGATGCTGTCGCCGAGGCTCGCGGCGCCGAGCGCAGCGGTGTTCACGACGAAGCCGCCCTGCTCCGCATCGGCCTCGGCCGGCAGCTCGATCGACCTGCCCCCCTCGCCGCTCAGCGTCAGGCGCATGTCGTGCGCATACCGAGTGGAGAACACGAGGGGCGCGCCCTCGACGGGGAGCACGAGCGAGGTGCGCCTCGCGCAGTAGATCTCCTTCGGATCGACCGCGTGCAACGGGGGCAGTTGCGGCTGCTCCACCGCCGGCAGCGCCGCGACGAGCACCGACAGCGGATCGTGGAACGAGGGCGGCGCGTTGAGCGACAAGGCGATGCGATCGCCCTGCTGGGTCGCGAGCGCCGGGATGTACCGGTATTGCGCGGTATCGAACGAGGCCATGATGCGCGCGATATCGAGCACCGATGCGACGTACGGGCTGTAGTAGCCGTAGCGCAGCTGCGGCGTGTAGCTCGCCTCCATGGCGAGGTCGGTGGCCGGCCCCGAGGTGAGCGCCTCGACGATCGAGGTGCTGTGGCCGTCATTGAGGATGAGCGAGTCCTGGCCCTCCATGAGACAGGGCGCCTGCAGCTCCGGGATCTTCTCGAGGCACTTCTGATCCACCTGGATCGCGAGGCTTCTGCCGAGGAGCGGCGCGACCGCCTTCAGCTTGCTCGGATCGGAGTCGTTGAGCGCGCGAATCGAGGCGAGGTAGCTCTCGAGGCGCGAGCGGTCGAGCGTCGCCTGATTGAGATCCTGCGAGGCCCGCACGAACGAGCCCGGCAGCCCGCGCACGGCGCCGACGAGCGTCCTGAAGTCACCGCCCGTCTTCGGCGCGAGAAACACCAGGACCTGCTCGGCGTCCGGCGGCACTCGCACGTTGATCCCCTGCTCCGCGCACCGGCGAGTCCAGGTGTTGCAGCGGTGGAACCAGCTCGGGGGCGGGGGATTGGTCGAGCCCCTGAGGAACGCCACCACCATGAGGTAAGGCGCCGACTGCGTCGGCGGCAGATCCGCCTTGATCGCGAGGCGGTCCCCCGGGGAGAGATTTGGAACCTCGGAGACCGGCAGCGTCTTGCCGCCGCGCGTCACCTTCACCTCGAGGGTGGGGCCTACAAGGTCGAAGGGCGCGGGGTCGGCGTAGGCGGCCACCGCGCTGGAAGCGATAACGAGGGCAATCAGCGGCAGAGAGCGCAATCGCAAAGCCATGGCAGAGCCTTAGGACGTCCGGGCGGGAAGAGAGTTTCGTGTAGGCGAGTTGCGGGCATGGATGCGCGCGAGCTGCACCGCACCTTGGATTCAACGACTCGAGCTGCTTGGCATGATCTCGCCCCCCTGGCACGTCCAAGTCTCGCTGATGAGGTGGCCGGAGCGAGCGGCTCGCGGCACCGCGGCGTTCGCGATTTCTTCGGCCTCGAGCTCGATGCGTCTGCGAATGCAGACATCGGCTCTTCATCCCGATCGATCGCCCCGCGACCTTAGGGAGTCGCACGCGACACGTCAAGTGACGCGTGCGTCACCGTAAAAGCGGCAGCACGATCTGTGCAAGAGAGCTCAAGGAGCGCCGACGATGGGGCGCTCCTTCGTCCGATCGCCGCCCGCGATCTGCAACTTTTCCGCCTTGCGGCTGAACCGCCGGGGCTCTGGGCCGGTACTCAATGCGCGAGGCTTTGAGTCGAGCTCTTGAGTTGCCTGAGCCAAGTCATCATGCGAATCGGGCGAGCGGTCGGATGGGCTGTATTGGCAGCCGTGCTGGCGTCGGGCTGCGCCGGCAACGGAGAGGGGCTCGATCAAAACGGCAATCCCATCGGCTCATCGAGCTCGAGCAGCGCATCGAGCAGTGCCTCCGGGAGCGCATCGAGCAGCAGCTCCGGCACCATCACCGCCGACTTCACGTCCATTCAGGACAACGTCTTTACGCCGATTTGCACGAGATGCCACATCGGCGCGAGCGCTCCGGAGGGCCTGCAGCTCGATGCCGCTCACAGTTACGGGCTGCTGGTTGGAGTGCCGAGCGTCGAGCAACCGAGCGTGCTACGGGTGAAGCCCGGGGACCCCGATAACAGCTACCTCATCCAGAAGCTCGAGGGGGCTCCGACGATCAGCGGCGGACAGATGCCGCTCGGCGGCCCCTATCTGCCTCAAGCCACCCTCGACACGATCCGGCAGTGGATCACGGACGGCGCGACGATGTCGCCCGCCACGATGTCGCAGCTCATGGCGCAGCGCGCCGAGCGCCCGACCTTCGAGGTCGTTGCCACCTCTCCGCCCGACACGGCAGTCGTATCCGCGCCGGTCCACACGATCGCCGTGGCGTTCTCCGAAGAGGTCAACGCCGCGCTCGTCAACGAGACGACGATCACGCTCGAGACCGTGACGCCGACGGAGTTCCCCGAAGCAACGCAGCCGCCCCTACCCATCACGACCGCCCTCGCCGTCGGCAATCCCGCGACGGTGGTCATCGTGCCGAGGACGGCGCTCGGTCCAGGCACGTACCGCGTCACGGTACGGGGCACGGGGGGCGGCGCGATCGCGAGCGTGAGCGGCGTGCCGCTCGATGCCGATTACGACTTCGTCTTCACGGTGGGAACGCCTCGATGAGCAGATCCGCCTCGTCCATACGCCTGCTGCGGCATGCCGCGTTCGCGGCGCTGCTGCTCGCGGCCGCCCTGAGGAGTGAGGCCGAGCCCTACATCGCCGTTCAAACGGGCCTCAAGTGCACCCAGTGCCACGTCAATCCGACAGGCGGAGGCATGCGCAACGCCTACGGCGATGCGTTCGCGCAGACGCTGCTGCCGATGGAGCACCTCGGGAGCGCCTCGGATGTGTGGACGGGATCGCTCGATGCGTTTCTCGGCCTGGGCGCAGACATGCGATACGACGCGACCGTCAACCAGGTCCGTGACCAGCCTTCCATGAGCGAGTTCCAGATGGAGCAGACCCGGGTCTACCTCGATGCGAGCGTCATTCCCGACCGCCTGCTCCTCTACGCCGACGAGCAGGTCGCGCCGGGCAGCGCAATCAATCGCGAGGCCTACGCGCTCTACTGGGGAGCCGATCACGACTGGTACGTCAAGGCCGGACAGATGTACCTGCCGTTCGGGTTTCGCCTGCAGGATCAAACCGCCCTCGTCCAGCAGGTCTCGGGCATCAACATGACGACGCCCGATGACGGCGCGGAGGTAGGCTATCTCAAAGGATCGTGGGACGCTCAACTCGACGTGAGCAACGGGACGGCCGGCGGCCCCGTCGTGACTGACGGGAAGCAGTACACGGGACAGGTGAGCTTCGTACAGCCGCTGTGGCGCGCCGGCGTGGCGATCGACGAGAACAACGCAGCCGCGACCGGACGGCGCACGGCGTACGGAGTATTCGCCGGATTGAAAACGGGACCGGTCGCGTGGCTCGCGGAGACAGATCTCGTCGTCGATCACACGGTACAGCCCGGCAACAGATCGGCGGCGGGCCTGCTCGAGGCCGACTGGCTGATCACGAGGGGCAACAATCTCAAGATCACCGCCGAGGAGGAGTCGCCGAATCTGCAGGTCGGCGTGCGCCGCAACGGCGAGGTGCGCTGGAGCGCCGTCTACGAGCTCACGCCCTTCCAATTCCTGCAGCTGCGCGCCGGACTGCGCTATCTCGATGGGATCCCGCAGGATGCCAACGAGCATGTGAAGCAGTGGTTCCTCGAGGTGCACGGGTTCCTCTGAGCGCGTTCGGGAGAGGCGATCGAGCGGCTGACCGCTTGCGCCCCGTGCCCAATGGCGAGCTCAGAACCGCCACACCGCCGTCGCGGCGACACGTCCGCCCGCGATCCGCGGCCCGAATAGCCGTTCCGCGCGCGGCGCAGTGCGGTAATAAGACACATCGAGCTCTACCCGACCTATCGTGCGGCTGAGGCCCGCATTCCAAAACATGAATCCGGCGCCCGTGGGATCGCTCGCCTCGTCGTAGCCCGCCCCCGCGGAGAGGGTAAACCAGTCCGAAATGGGCTGATGGAACTGGCCGCCAAATGAGAGAGCGGTGCGCGCGCGCTCGACGTAATCGCCCCGGTACTCGAGCGCATTGGGAGTCGCGGAGAGCGACAGATAGAGGCGGTCCTCGAAGGCCCAGGTGGCGCCGAGCTCGTCGTAGTCGAGGCGGCGGCCCTCGATCGGCTCATAGAGGTAAACGCCGCCGGGAAACGCATAGTGGACGTAGGTGAGCGTAAGGCTCTGGCTCGTGCTGAGCGCGACGCGCTGTCCGGCGTAGAGGTCGATCTCCTTCGCCATGCGGCAATCATCGCCGCCGAGTCCCGCCGAGCCCCACACGCCCGCGAAGGTTTCGGAAGGCGCTACGCCTCCCCCCGTGCCGATTTGAACGCCGGCCTGCGCCGCCGGCCCGCCGCACGTGAGGGAAAGACCATGGTAGACATAGTCGCTCACGAGCGCGACCGAGCCGCTGACATCGCCGGCCGACGCGGATCTCGGCGCCGAAGCTCCGATCGCGGCGAGCGCCAGCGCAGCGAGCGCGGCCGCCCTGGGCGCCGCCGCCGTGAGCGCCGCGACACCGCGATACACGAGCGGGTTGCGCCCCAGACAAGGCTGCATCGTCTCCCCCGGGTACGCTTACCGATGAAGCCCCGCCTCTCTCTGACGACCTGTCGGACGCTCTGACGATTTGAACGCTCGGCTCACCCGCCGGCACTTACGGGCGAGGAGAGGCTTGCGACCTCTCGATCTGCAACTACAAGAGGTGAACCGTGAAGAAGCTCCACTCGTACGTGCTCATGGCGGTTTGTGCCAGTGCGCTGTCGGCTTGCGGCGGCGGCAGCAGCAGCACCCCTGCGTCGTCGTCCGCCATGACGAGCTCATCGTCGTCATCCACGTCGTCATCCACGTCGACAGGGACAACAGCGTACACCAACACTGCGCTGGTCGCGAACACCGCCGCCGGCACGGTGGATGTCCTTCCGTCCGACACGGTCGCTCAGGGTGACAGCAACATGTTCGCCTTCCCCCAGACCGAGAACTCGAGCCTCGATCCCAATCTGTCAATTGGCTGGGGCGTGGCATTCGCGCCGGCCTCGGCGGTGTGGGTCAATGACTACGCGACGAATCTATCATCCCTGTACGACGGGAACGGCAACGTGATCTCGTCGTCGGTGCAGCCGGCGGTCGCCATTCCGCCGAACGCGAGCGGCGGAGCGGCGGGTCCCACCGGCATCGTGGCCAATATCAACACCATC
>JASHSR010000164.1 GCA_030038645.1 Gammaproteobacteria bacterium | reverse complement strand
GGCAGCGCGGCGGAGGCGGCGCTCCTTCACTTTCGCGGCGCGTATCACAACCCGGCGATGGCCCTTCCGGTGAGCGTTCCTCCGATCGGCGCGGCGCTGCTCGCTTGGACGGCGTGCTCGCGCGCCCCTCGGGTGCGGAGGCTCGCGCGGCTCTGGCTCAAACTGACGGCGCTCCTCGGTGTGGCGGGAGTCGGCTTTCACGCGTACGGGATCTCGCGGAACATGGGTGGGTGGCGCAACTGGAGCCAGAATCTGCTCAACGGGCCGCCGATTCCCGCGCCGCCGAGCTTCACGGCGCTCGCCGTGTCCGGGCTGGCCGCGCTGCCGCTCAAAGGGGGAAGGCCATGAGCGAGCGCTACCCCGGCTATGACGTTCTCGCCAAGCGCAACTCGCCCTCGTGGAATGCGCAGACGCGCCGCGCCCTCGACGAGCGCCTCGCGATCGATCGCGAGGCGCACCGATTCCTCACCGATGTGGAGTGGCGCACGCTCGAGGCCGTGTGTGCCCGCATCGTGCCGCAGCCGCGCGATCGCGCGCGCCCCGCGCCGCTCGCCGCGATGATCGATCAGAGGCTCGAGGCCGATGCGACCGAGGGCTATCGCGACGCTCGGCTGCCGCCGCTGCGCGAGGCCTGGCGCCGCGGACTTCGCGCGCTCGAGGCCGAGGCCCGCGCTCGCGAGCGTTGCGCATTCGGCGACATGCCTCCCGCGCAGCAGGATGCGCTGCTCGCCGCGGTGCAGAGCGGGCAGGCTCGCGATCGCTCCTGGGGCGATATGCCCCCCGAGCTCTTCTTCTCCAAGCGGCTCCTGCACGACATCTTGAGCGCCTACTACGCTCATCCGCACGCGTGGAACGAGATCGGATTCGGCGGCCCGGCGGCTCCGCGAGGCTACGTGCGCATGGGCTACGACCGGCGCGACCCGTGGGAGGCCTGCGAGGCGCGCCCGGGCCGTGAAGAGGAGGCGCGCCGCGAGAACGCCCGTGTCGGACGGCGCTAGCGACTCCCCGCGGGCGATCCACGGCCGTGCGCCCGATGTGTTTCGCACCGGCGGCTGGGTCCCCATGCGCGAGTTCCACGACGACGAGGAGGTCGACTTTGCGATCGTCGGGACGGGGGCGGGCGGCGGGACGCTCGCTTGCAAGCTCGCCGAGTATGGCTTCTCGGTCGTCGCCCTCGATGCGGGACCTTACTGGCGCCCGCTCGAGGATTTCGCCTCCGACGAGCATCACCAGGCGAAGCTCTACTGGACCGACGAGCGGATTGTCGACGGCGAGAATCCGCTGCAGCTCGGCGCGAACAACTCCGGAAAGTCGATCGGCGGCTCGACGGTTCATTTCGCCATGGTCTCGCTGCGCTTCCGCCCCGAGTGGTTCAGCGCGCGCACGAGCCTCGGGTACGGCGTCGACTGGCCGCTCGACTGGCGTGAGATGTGGAGCTATTACGGCGAGGTCGAGCGCGCGCTCAGGGTCTCTGGACCGATCAATTACCCCTGGGGCCCGAAGCGCCCGCGCTACCCGTACCGGGCGCACGAGCTCAATGCGGCGGCGCTCGCGCTCGCTCAGGGTGCCGAGGCGCTCGGCATCGCCTGGGTGCCAACCCCTCTCGCAACGCTCTCCGCGCCGCGCGGCGAGGCGCACCCCTGCGTGTATCGCGGCATGTGCGTCATCGGCTGCTCGACCAACGCCAAACAGAGTGTGCTCGTCACGTGGCTGCCCCGCGCCCTGAAAGCGGGCGCCGAGATTCGCGACCTTGCGATGGTCGGTGAGATCCCGCACGACGCACGGGGTCGCGTCACGGGCGTACGCTACCACCGCGAGGGACGGTGGCGCTTCCAGCGCGCGCGCAACGTCGTCGTCGCGGGCTACGCGATCGAGACGCCGCGCCTCCTGCTGCATTCCGCGAGCGGCCGGTTTCCCGCAGGACTCGCCAACTCCTCCGGGCTCGTCGGCAGGAACCTCATGGTGCAGTCGAATCAGGCCGTCTGGGGGGTGATGGAGCAGGAGGTACGCGCCTACAAAGGCCCCCCGTCACTCGCCCTCACCGAGCACTGGAACTATTGCGACGAGGGCAAGGACTTCTTCGGCGGGTATTGCTACATGAGCCAGGGGCCGCTGCCGATCGTCTGGGCTGACACGCAGGCGAAGCGCGGCCTGTGGGGCCGGCGGCTCCTCGATGAGATGGAGCGGTACAACCACCAGGTCGGATTGAAGATCGTCGGCGAGTGCCTCCCGCAGGAGCGCAACGGCGTGACGCTCACCGACATCGAGGATCGGTACGGCATCCCGGTGCCGCGCGTCACCTACTCCTACTGCGACAACGACCGGCGCCTCATCCGGCACGCGCTCGATTTCATGCGCCAAGCTCTCGAGGCCGTGGACGCGCGGGATATCTGGGAGGAGACCGACGATACGTGTCATCTGAACGGGACGTGCCGCATGGGGGCCGATCCTCGAGCGAGCGTCGTCGATGCGGACTGCCGTTGCTGGGACATCCCGAACCTCTGGATCTGCGACGGCTCGGTCTTTCCGACGGTGGGCGGTGTCAATCCCTCGCTCACGATTCAGGCGATCGCCTGCCGCACGGCCGACCGGATCCGCGCGCTCGCGGCGCGCGGGGAGCTCTAGCGCAAGCTTGGCTCACGATGGCGCTCGCGCGCGAAGGCCAGCGGACAGAGGCAGCGCGAAGGATTGCCCCGGTCGCGCCAATGTACCACGGGCTCGAGAAGCGGAACCACGGCGACCCGTATCTGCCGCTCGAATCCGCCGAAGCGCTCTACGCGCAGTCGCTCACCGACCCGCCGCACCGTGCGGCGCTGCTCCGTGAGGCGAGCACGTCGAGCACGCGGATTGGTACTCCGCCACCGATATGATGCGCCGCGCATGCTTGTCCCATAGGATGCATCTCAGCGCGCCAAGCACGTCGCACAGTCTCACGCGGG
>JASHSR010000163.1 GCA_030038645.1 Gammaproteobacteria bacterium | reverse complement strand
GCTGCCGCCCGGCCCGGAGCTCGCGCTCGCCTATTGCAACCGCGCGGAGCTCGACGTGCAGGCGCATGAGGCGAACGCCGCGATCGGTCTTGCGCGGCGTGCGCTCGAGCTCGCGCAGGCGTACGCGTGCGCGCGGACCGCGAGTCGTGCGCTCGTTGCGCTCGGCGTGGCTCGCCTGACGGCGGGCGACGGGACGGGCGAGACGGCAGACGAGGCTGCGCGTGAAGCGGCACGCGAGGCATCCGATGACGCTGCGGGCGAGACGGCGCGCGGCGCGGCGGGCGAGGCTGCGGGTTGGGCGGACCTCGGGCGCGCGCTCGAGATCGCCCTCGCGGGCTCGTATTGGACGGAGGCGGCGCGTGCCTATGCGAGCCTCGGCGCGCTGGCGGTCTCGCGGCGCGACTACGCGCGGGCGTCCCAGTGTCTGGAGGGGGGGCTCGCGCTCTGCGGCGAGCATGGTCTCGGTTCGCTCGAGCCGCCCCTGCTCGCTCAGCGCGGGCACATGAGATTCGAGCGGGGCGATTGGGAGCGCGCGAGCCTCGATGCGCAGGCCGTGCTGCGGCATCCGGCGACTTCGGCCGTCACGCGAGCGACGGCCCTTCTCACCCTCGCGCACCTCAAGGTGCGTCGCGGCGATGCCGATGCGAGCGTGTGCCTCGACGAGGCGCTCGCGCTCTGCCGCGTGCGGCCCCAGGTGGGGCTCGACGGGGCGCTGGCGGCGATTCGCGCCGAGGCGGCCTGGCTCGGGGGCGACAGGGCGGCTGTGCTGCGCGAGGCGCAGCCCGCGTACGAGCTGCTGCGACTGCGGCGCGATCCCCTGCTCAAGGGCGCGCTCGCCGTCTGGCTCGTGCGAGCCGACGCTCTGCAGGAGCGGCCGCCGGACGTGGCGGAGCCGTATGCGTGCGAGATCGCGGGCGATTGGCGGCGCGCGGCGCGTGCCTGGCAAGCGCTCGGTTGCCCGTACGAGCACGCGAGCGTGCTCGGATGGCACGGCAGCGAGGACGAGCAGCGGCAGGCGCTCGACCGACTCGAGCGGATGGGCGCTGCGCCGGCGGCCCACGCGCTGCGCCGGCAGCTGCGCGCACGGGGCGTACGGAGGGTGCCGCGCGGCTCGAGGCCCTCGACTCGCAGCAACGCCTTGGGCCTCACGCGCCGCGAGTCTCAAATCCTGGCGCTCCTCTCCGACGGCCTGCGCAACTCGGCGATCGCCAAGCGCCTGTTCGTCTCGACCAAGACCGTCGATCACCACGTCTCGGCGATCCTCGCGAAGCTCGAGGTGACCTCGCGCGTGCAAGCCGCCCTGCTCGCCCGCGCGCAGCCGCCGGGGAGCGGTGTCGCGCTCCGCTGAGCGAGTGCCCGCGCTCCGTGCGCGAATCCGCCTATCAGCGCTTGTAGGTCTGAAGCCCCGGCTTGATCTTCTTCTCGTCCAGGAACTGCTTGAGGCCTTTCTCGCGGCCCTTCTCCGGATCGCGGAAGACCGCCTGGTCGACCTTCGCGTAGAGATAGTCCTCGGACTGCTCCCAGGTGAGCTCGCGGCAGCGCTTGAAGCTGCACTTGGCGGCGCGCAGCGCGACGGGGTTTTTCTGCAGGAGCACCTTCGCGAGCGCGGTGGTCTCCGCCCGGAGCTTCGCGCGCGGCACGCTCTGGTTGACGAGCCCCATCTCCGCGGCCTGCCGGCCGGTGAAGGTCTCGCCGGTCATGATGTAGTAGAGCGCCTTGCGGTGACCCATCGTGTCCGCGACGGCCTTGCTCACGAGATTGCCGGGCGGGATGCCCCAGTTGATCTCCGAGAGGCCGAAGACCGCCTCGTCCGCCGCGATGGCGAGATCGCAGGCGACGAGCGGCGAGAACGCGCCGCCGAAGCACCACCCGTTGACCATTGCGATGGTGGGCTTCGGGTACATCCGCAGGAGCTTCCACTGCCAGTGCGAGGCTTCGCGCCGCACGTTCTCCTGTGCGATCTCGGGCGCCTTGTCGACCTCGCGGAAGTACTCCTTGAGGTCCATGCCGGCGCTCCAGGACTCCCCGGCGCCGGTGATCACGAGCACCTGCGCCGCCGGATCGAGCTCGAGCGTCTCGAGCACCGCGGCCATTTCGCGGTTCATGGTGGGGTTCATCGCGTTGCGCTTCTCGGGGCGGTTGAGCGTCACCCAGGCGATGCCCTGCGCAACCTCGACCTGCACCGCTTGCCAGCGATTCGCTTGACTCGGCATGGCCTTGCACCTCTCGATGGCTTAGTATCAGGTAACTTGATATGGGAGCCATGATAAACCCTCCCGCGCATTCGCGCATCTCCTATTCGGTGGGCCGCCTCGAGCGCGCGGTGCGGCGGCAGCTCGCCAAGGTGACCCGCCGCTTCGGCCTCACCGTCGCGCAGTACACGGCGCTCTCCGTGCTCGCGGCTCGGGGGCCGCTCTCCAACGCGCAGCTCGCCCGGCGCTCGTTCGTCTCGCCGCAGGCCATGAACGAGATCGTCCAGGCGATGGCCGGGAAGCGGCTCGTCGCGCGGCGACCGCACGAGCGCCACGGACGCATCGTCGAGATCGTCCTCACGCCGAAGGGCGAGGGCGTGCTGGGCAGGTGCGACGCCGAGGTGGAGCGCGTCGAGAGCGCCATGCTCGTGCGGCTCTCGCAGGGGGAGCGCGCGCGGTTTCGCGAGTTCCTGCGGGCGTGCATCGAGGAGTTGGACGGCCACCGCCCGCCCGCTCGGCGTCGCGGCGCCTGATGACGTGCCTGGCGCACGGGATCGCTGCGCGGCGCGAGCAGGTCGCGGCGCGGCGCGGGCACGGCGCGGTTGACCCCCGCGCCGAGTCGTACTACTTTTAACGCCGAGCGGACGAGAGCATGCCTTTCGGCCGCGGGTCGAGACGGCTGCGAGCCGCCTTCGACAGTGCGAACTAGGGGAGCCCCGGCAAGGGGCTGAGAGGCCATCGAGCGCATCGGGCGCGGCATGGCGACCCTTAGAACCTGATCCAGGTCATGCTGGCGTAGGAAAGTTGCTCAAGGGTTGCGCAGGCTCTCGCCTCATTCGGCGCTTCCCCACCTTTTCACGCGGCGCGATGGGATCTGCCGTCCCTGGACGGCTGCTCGTGTGGAGGTGTATCCAAAATGAATGCCGTCGTTCCGCTCGAGGTCGCGACGAAGTCGCTCCCGGCCTCTCGCAAGATCTACCATCCCGGCCGCCTGCATGCGGCGATCCGCGTCCCGATGCGGGAGATCGCGCTCCATCCCTCCTCGGGAGAAGCCCCGCTCACGGTCTACGACTCCTCGGGGCCGTATACCGACCCTGCCGTGCGGATCGACATCGCGCGCGGACTGCCGCGGCTGCGCGAGGGCTGGATCAAGGGGCGAGGGGATGTCGAGTCCTACGAGGGCCGAACGGTTCAGCCGGTCGACAACGGCCTCACCTCCGGAACCAAGGCCGGTGCGCCGGAGTTCCCGGTGCGCCACCGCCCTCTTCGCGCGCGCGGCGGCGCTGCCGCGACACAGCTCGCGTACGCGCGTGCCGGCCTCATCACCCCGGAGATGGAGTTCATCGCGATCCGCGAGAACGTCGGGCGGGAGCGGCGCAAGGAGGCGCTCGCGCGCGACGGAAACTCCTGGGGCGCGAGCATCCCGGACTACGTGACACCCGAGTTCGTGCGCGCGGAGGTGGCGGCCGGCCGCGCCATCATTCCCGCGAACGTCAATCATCCGGAGTCCGAGCCGATGATCATCGGCCGCAACTTCCTCGTGAAGATCAACGCGAACATCGGCAACTCCGCCGTCACCTCCTCCATGGCGGAGGAGGTGGACAAGATGGTGTGGGCGATCCGCTGGGGAGCGGACACGGTGATGGACCTCTCCACCGGCCGCAACATCCACACCATCCGCGAGTGGATCCTGCGAAACGCGCCCGTGCCGATCGGCACCGTGCCCATCTATCAGGCGCTCGAGAAGGTGGGCGGCGTCGCGGAGGATCTCACCTGGGAGGTGTTTCGCGACACGCTCATCGAGCAGGCGGAGCAGGGCGTCGACTACTTCACCATTCACGCGGGCGTGCGCCTGCACTACGTCCCGCTCACGGCCAATCGGGTGACGGGCATCGTCTCGCGCGGCGGCTCCATCATGGCGAAGTGGTGCCTCGCGCATCACCGGGAGAGCTTCCTCTACGAGCACTTCGAGGAGATCTGCGACATCTGCCGCGCGTACGACGTGAGCTTCTCGCTCGGCGACGGCCTGCGTCCGGGGTCCATCGCCGATGCGAACGACGCCGCGCAGTTCGCGGAGCTCGAGACGCTCGGCGAGCTGACCCAGGTCGCCTGGAAGCGCGACTGCCAGGTGATGATCGAGGGTCCGGGCCACGTGCCGATGCACAAGATCAAGGAGAACATGGACAAGCAGCTCACGACGTGCGGGGAGGCGCCGTTCTACACGCTCGGGCCCCTCACGACGGACATCGCTCCCGGGTACGACCACATCACCTCGGCGATCGGTGCGGCGATGATCGGGTGGTTCGGCACGGCGATGCTCTGCTACGTCACTCCGAAGGAGCACCTGGGCCTCCCGGATCGCAACGACGTGAAGACTGGCGTCATCACGTACAAG
>JASHSR010000162.1 GCA_030038645.1 Gammaproteobacteria bacterium | reverse complement strand
TCGCCGGGCGCCCGCGTGCCGCGGTCGGCGGCACGTGTGTGCCCGGATTCACCGGCGCTCGCGCTCGAGCCGCGCCGCAACCGCCGCCAGATCCTCGCGAGTGTTGAGATTGACGAACGCCTCCGCAGGATCGAAGCGGACGCGCCTGGCGCCGATGCTCTCGAGCATGCGCCAGGTGGCCGGATGCGCCCCGCCGGCGAGAGCCTCGTCGAGCGCTGCGCGGGCGCTCACGGGCCATAGCGCGCAGAGCGGCTGAGGCCCGTCGGAGGTCTCGGCCATGGCCGCGCCGGCGCCTGCGGCCTCGATCAGGCGCGAGAACAGATCATCCGGCAGGAGCGGCGCATCGCAGGGACTCACTGCAAGTGCGCGGGCGCCGAGCCCCTCCGCCCAGATGAGTCCGGCCTTGACTCCGGCCAACGGCCCTCGAGCATCGCCCGCTGCGTCGTACAGGATCGGCAAGCCCTCGGCTCGCGCCAACGCTTCGCCCTCCGTGCCGGGCCGTGTGTTGACGGCGACCGCGGCGCAGCTTCGCTGAAGCCGCCGGACGGCCCACATCAGCAAAGGCCTGCCGCCGAGCAGGGCCGCCGCCTTCTCGCCGCCGAAGCGGACGGAGCGGCCGCCGGCAATGACGACACCGGCTACCCATCCGCCCGCGGAATTTCGCCGAATATCCGAGCTCGTGTGCGATACCTCGACCGTACGGTACTATGCTCCGATGCGCGGCGCCCGTGTTCTCGGCGTGGTTGGCTGGAGCGGGTCCGGCAAGACGACGCTCCTCGTCAAGCTCATCCCGCTGCTCACCGGCCGGGGCTTGCGCGTCGCGACGCTGAAGCACGCCCATCACTCCTTCGATGTCGACAAGCCGGGCAAGGACTCGTACGAGCACCGCAAGGCAGGCGCGAGCGAGGTGATCGTGTCGTCGGCCCGGCGCTGGGTGCAGATGCACGAGGTCGGCGGCGGCGCCGAGGCGACGCTCGCCGAGCTGCTGAGAAAGCTCTCGCCCTGCGACCTGGTGCTGGTCGAGGGGTTCAAGGCGGAGCGGCATCCGAAGATGGAGATCTTCCGGCGGGCCGTCGGCAAGAGCCCGCTCCATCGCGAGGACGACCGCATCGTCGCCGTCGCGAGCGATCAGCCTCTCCCGGGCGCCGGCATCCCCGTGGTGGACCTCAACGATCTCGCGGCCATCGCCGAGCTGGTCCTCGCGCGGGCGGAGCCGCTCGATGCGGTGGTCGCGCGGCTCGAAGGCGCCTGAGGGCTGGCCTGACTACAGCCGCAGCCATCCGCGCTTCAGGATGTAGGCGAGCGTCATGCCGGCCACAAAGGCGAGGCCGACGTTCCACATGGAGAAGGCCGCGGTCGTGATCGTGATGAACCGCTCGCCCTTGTTCTTGCTGAAGTCACAGGAGCCGAGCGCCAGCTGCGCTCCGGTGAGAAACAGGATCACTCCGAGCACGGGCCGGGAGAGCAGGTCGAAGACGGCGCTGACGGAGTGGCTGAAGAAGAAAGCCAGGGAGAGAAGGATCGCGCCGAGGATGATGGGAGCGCCGCCGGTGCGGGCGCCGAAGGCCACATGGCCGGCCATGCCGCCTGCTCCGTGACACATCGGTACGCCGCCGAGGACGGCGCTCGCCAGATTCATGACGCCCGTCGAGGTCGCGAGCGTGTTCTCGCCCACGGCGCGGTCGGGAAAGAGCCGGTTGTTCTCCTCACGGATCGCAATCATGGCGTTGCCGAGCGTCAGAGGCAGCTGCGGGAGCGCGAGCAGCGTGGTGCCGATCAGGAGGTCATGCCAAGTCACCCCGCCGAGCGCGAAGCGTGGCAGATGGACTTCGGGTCGCGCGGCAAGGAGCTTTCGCAGCAGCTCCGGGTCCTGGAATCCTCCACAGACGACCCCGAAGAGGAGCAGTAGGAACATCGCGGGGAGAGACTTGTTGGTGAGCAGCAGCAGCGTCCCCAGGAGCCCGACGGCGGCGATGATCCACTCGTCACTCATCGTCCTGATGCCCTCCAGCATGAAGCCCACACCGAGGCCGAGGACGATGCCGACCACCACGTACCGTGGTACCACCCCTGCCAAGTACTTGGCGGTTCCAGTGAGTCCCAAGCACAGCCAGATGAGGCCCGTCGCCAAGCCGGCCCCGTAAACCGTCGCCGGCGTGATGACGGCCGTCTGCGCAGCCTGCGTGGTGGCCACGGCGCCGATCGCCTTCATTGGTTGAACGGGGAACGGCGTGCGGTAGTAGAGGCCACACGCGACCAGCGCTGCGCCGAAGGAGAAGAGGATGCCGAAGGGGTCGACCTTCACCACCGCGATGTAGGCCACGACGAAGGGAATCAAGGTTCCGAGGTCGCCGAATGCCCCGGCCCATTCCATTCGATCAAAGCGATAAGGGGCCATCGGGATGCAAGTGCTCGTCGAGCGTAGCGTCAACGCAGCGCTCAGCGCCCCTGCGCGCCGGCGCGAAGAGGCGCCGAATCACCGATGCGCCTGCCGATCAGCTCTCCTCGGCCGCCACCGCCTCGCGGAGCGGCGTCACGCGGGCCGCGCAGAATTTGAACTCCGGGATCTTGCCGCTCGGGTCGAGCGCCGGATTGGTGAGCAGGTTCGCGGCCGCCTCGGCGTAGCAGAACGGCATGAAGATCATGCCGGCCGGCACGTCGCGGTCGGAACGGACGTGGACCTCGACGGCCCCGCGGCGCGTCTCCAGGCGCAGCTTGTCGCCGGGCTGAAGATTGAGGCGATGCAGCTCGCGCGGCGCGAGAAAGGCGACGGCCTCCGGCTCGAGCTCGTCGAGCACGCCCGCGCGGCGCGTCATCGCGCCGGTATGCCAGTGCTCGAGCACCCGGCCCGTGGAGAGCACCATCGGGTACTCCTTGTCGGGAATCTCATCGGGCGGGCGGATATTCGCCGGCACGATCTTGCCGCGACCGCTCGCGGTGGGAAAGCCGTTGCGGAAGATGATCTCGTTGCCGGGACGGTCGGGCCCGTCCACCGGATAGGTCACGGCGCCTTCCCTCTCGAGCCGCTCCCACGTGATGTGCTTCAAGGAGGGCATCGTCATCGCCATCTCGGCGAAGATCTCGGGCGGCCCGCTGTAGTGCCAGTCGAGCCCGAGGCGCTGGGCGATCTCCTGGATGATCCACCAGTCCTGCCGGGCGTCGCCGGGCGGCGCGAGCACCGGTCTGCCGAGCTGCACGCGCCGGTCCGTGTTGGTGAACGTGCCCGACTTCTCCGCGAACGCCGAGGCCGGCAGCACCACGTCGGCATGAAACGCCGTCTCGGTGAGGAACAGGTCCTGCACGACCAGATGGTCGAGCATGGCGAGGGCCTCGCGCGCATGATTGAGATCCGGGTCGGACATGGCCGGGTTCTCGCCTTCGATGTACATGCCGCGAATCTGGCCTGCATGGATCGCGCGCATGATCTCGACGACCGTGAGGCCGGCCTTCGGGTCGAGGCTGCGGCCCCAGAAGCTCTCGAAGAGCTTGCGCACCTCGGCCTTCTCGACCGATTGATAGTCGGGATAGACCATCGGGATGAGGCCCGAGTCCGAGGCGCCCTGCACGTTGTTCTGCCCGCGGAGCGGGTGCAGGCCCGTCCCCTTGCGTCCAATCTGACCGGTGACGAGCGCGAGCGCGATCAAACAGCGCGCGTTGTCGGTGCCGTGGACGTGCTGGCTGATGCCCATGCCCCAGAAGATGATCGACGCGCGGGCGCGCGCGTAGAGCCGCGCGACCTCGCGCAGAGTCTCCGCGTCGATGCCGCACACGGGCGCCATCTTCTCCGGGGTGAACGCGACGATGCTCGACTTCAGCGCCTCGAAGTTCTCGGTGAACGCCGCGATGTACTGCTCGTCGTGCAGCTTCTCCGTGATGATCACGTTCAGCAGGGCGTTGAGCAGCGCCACGTCCGAGCCGGGCTTGAACGCGAGGTGCTTGTAGGCGTGGCGGGAGAGCGCCTGCCGACGCGGGTCCATCACGATGAGCTTCGCGCCCTTCTGCTTGACGGCGTTCTTGATGAAGGTCGCCGCCACGGGGTGGTTCACCGTCGGGTTCGCGCCGATGACGAGGATCACCTCCGCATCGAGCGCGGCCGCGAACGGCGCGGAGACGGCGCCGGAGTTGATCCCCTCCATCAGCGCCGCGACGGACGAGGCGTGGCAGAGCCGGGTGCAGTGATCGACGTTGTTCGATCCGAAGCCCGTGCGCACCAGTTTCTGGAACAGGTAGGCCTCCTCGTTCGATCCCTTGGCCGAGCCGAAGCCCGCGAGCGCCTTGGCCCCCTTCGCATCGCGGATGGCCTTCAGCCCGCGGGCGGCGCGATCGAGCGCTTCCTCCCACGTCGCCTCCCGGAAGTGGGTCCAGGGGTTCGCGGGATCGACCTCGCCGTTCGGGTCCTTGGCGAGGTGATCCAGCCGGATGAGCGGCTTCTTCAGCCGGTGCGGGTGGTGGATGTAGTCGAAGCCGAAGCGGCCCTTCACGCACAGGCGGTTGTGGTTCGCAGGTCCGTCGCGCCCTTCGGCGTAGATGACTTTCCCGTCCTTCACCTTGTAGGACACTTGGCAGCCGACGCCGCAGTACGGGCAGAGTGAATCGACTTCGCGGTCCGGGAAGACGACGCGAGTCTGCTTCTCATCGAGGTAGGCCGCGGGCATGAGGGCGCCCGTCGGACATGCCTGCACGCACTCCCCGCAGGCGACGCAGGTCGACTGGCCCATCGGATCGTCGAAATCGAATACGATCTTCGAGCCGTGGCCGCGGTAGGCCATGCCGATCACGTCGTTGACCTGAACCTCCCGGCAGGCCCGGACACAGAGATTGCACTGGATGCAGGCGTCGAGGTTGACTCGCATGGCAGGATGGCTCGCATCCGGCTGCCAGCGCTCCGAAGCGGGAAAGCGGCTCGCCGCCACCTGAGCGAAGTCGGCCTGCTCCCAGAAGTGCGAGGCGGGATCGTGCGAGGTGGCCCGCTCGGGCTGATCGGCGACCAGCAGCTCGATCACCATGGCCCGCGCCTTGGACGCCCGCTCGGTCGCCGTCTTCACCTTCATCCCGGCAACGGGCAGGCGCTTGCAGGAGGCGGCGAGCACCCGCTCGCCCTCGATCTCGACCATGCAGGCGCGGCAGTTGCCGTCCGGCCGGTAGTCCGGCGCGGCCTTGTGACAGAGATGCGGGATATGCGTGCCCAGGCGCTCGGCCACGGCCCAAATCGTCTCGCCGGGCCGAGCTTCCACGGTCCTGCCGTCGAGCTCGAAGAGAATCGCGGCCTGCGTCGAAGCGGAGCCGCCGCCTAAGTTACCGTCGCTCATGATCGCTCACCGTCTGTGCGCCGCCTATTTTGCGGCAACCCGCTGCGAAGGGGCGAACAACTCCGGAAAATACCGGATCACGCTCGTCAAGGGGTTGGAGGCAGCCTGTCCCAGGCCGCAGATCGAGGCATCGCGCATGCACTGGGAGAGCTCCTCGAGCAGCGCGGTGTCCCAGACGCCGCGCTCCATCAGCATGCGGGCCTTCTGCGTGCCGACCCGGCACGGCGTGCACTGGCCGCAGGACTCATCCTCGAAGAAGCGCATCAGATTGAGCGCGGCGCCGCGCACGTCGTCCTGGTCGGACATCACGATCACGGCCGCCGAGCCGATGAAGCAGCCGTACTTCTCGAGCGTGCCGAAATCGAGCGGAATGTCGCTCATCGATGCCGGCAAGATGCCCCCGGAGGCTCCGCCAGGCAGATAGGCCGCAAACTTGTGGCCCTCGCTCATGCCGCCGCAGAACTCGTCGATGAGCTCCTGGACGGTGACGCCCGCGGGCGCGATCTTGACTCCCGGCTCCTTCACGCGCCCGGAGACCGAATACGAGCGCAGGCCCGAGCGGCCGTTGCGCCCGTGGCTCTTCCACCAGCCCGCGCCGCGCTCGATCAAGTCGCGCACCCAGTACAGCGTCTCGACGTTGTTGATGAGCGTCGGGCGGCCGAAGAGCCCCACCTGGAACGGGTACGGCGGCTTGTGCCGCGGCAGGCCGCGCTTGCCCTCGAGCGATTCGATCAGCGAGGACTCCTCGCCGCAGATATAGGCGCCCGCGCCGCGGCGCAGGTGGATCGTGGGACCGCCCGGGGGGAGTCTCGCGATCTCGCTCGCGAGGATCTGCCGCGAGATCGGATACTCGTCGCGGATGTAGAGATAGACCTCCGGCGCCTCGACCACATGGGCCCCGATCAGCGTGCCCTCGAGGAAGCGGTGTGGGTCGGTGTTGAGAAAGTATTGATCCTTGAACGTCCCCGGCTCGCCCTCATCGGCGTTGACCGCCATCAGCCGCGGTCCCGGCTCGCCGCGCACCGAGCGCCACTTGCGGCCCGCCGGAAAGCCCGCGCCGCCGAGGCCCCGCAGCGCTCCGTCATCCAGAGTCCTCAGGACCTCCTCGACCGTGAGCGCGCCCGAGCGCAGGCGCTCGAGCGTCCGGTATCCGCCCGCCGCGCGATAGGCGTCGTAGTCGATGTAATCCGGGATGTGCGGATGCGTGTCCTCGCGGCTCACGGCGGACTTCACGGCCGCGGCGGTCGCCCGCTTCAGGAAGTGATGCCCCACCTCGACGGCGGGCGCGTGATCGCAGAGGCCGACGCACGGAGCGCGCACGACGCGGACGCTCTCGCCGAGCTCGCGCTGGAGCGTGGCAAGCAGCGCCTCGCCCCCGAGCATGGCGCAGGTCAGGCTGTCGCAGACTCGCACGGTGAGCGAGGGGATGCTCCGGCCGCCCTCCCTCACCACGTCGAAATGAGCGTAGAACGTCGCCGTCTCGAACGCTTCGGCGAAGGCGAGGCCCATTGTGTCCGCGAGCGCCGCCAAGTGCGCCGCGGAGATCTGCCCGTAGGTGTCCTGGATACGATGCAGGTATTCGATCAGGAGGTGACGGTCCCGCGGCGCGCCTGCGAGCAGGGCCTCGATCGCCACCTTTGCGGTGGGATCGATCTGCCGCCCCTTGGGCACCGGCCGGGCCCGGCTGCGCCCGCGGCCCGGGTGGTCGAACTTGCGGACCTTGCCGATCTCCTCGGCGACATCGCGATCGCTCATTCTCCCATCCTAGCCGAAGCACGGCGCTCGCCGGAAATACCCCTTCCGCCGACGTGGCAGTCCGCCCCCGGCTGCCCGGCCGCCATCGCCGGGCATGCCGGGCAACTCGCCGCCGCGCGCGCCGGCCTTGCCGTACGGCGGACGCCGAATGGCTCGTCCTTTCGTAACATATTCATAACACTTGATATTCTGTATGACTGACGCTGCGACACCGCTGCGCGTCCACGCCGGCGGCCTCTCGGCGGTCCGCGCGGCCGAGCCGCGCGGGCTCCTGCAACGGCGATCGCTTCGATCCCTTTGATCTCTTTGGATCTCATTGGATCTCTTTGAAAAGGTCGGAACCATGACAGATCAGTCTCCAGGAGCCGGCGCCGCTTCCGAGGTCGAGGAAGCCCTCCACTCCGGCCTCACCTCGCAGCTCGGGATGATGGCGCGCGCCCTGTGGGCCTCGCCCGTGCGCGACACGCTCTTTCTCCTCGCCGGCGGGATCTTCGTCGTCGTCGCGGCGACGGCTTACGGGCAGATCCGCCTCAACCGCTGGAACACTCCGTTCTACGACGCCCTGTCGCACCGCGACCTCGAAGGGTTCGTGGCGCAGCTCGGCGTGTTCGTCGTCATCGCCGGCGCGCTGCTCGTGCTCAACGTGGCACAGAGGTGGCTCGGCGAGATGTTGAAGCTCAAGCTCCGTCAGGGTCTCGTCCACGACCTCATCGAGGGCTGGATGCTGCCGCGCAGAGCCTTCCGGCTCGCGCACGCGGGACCGATCGGCGTCAACCCCGACCAGCGCATGCACGAGGACGCGCGCCACCTCACCGAGCTTTCCTCGGACCTCGGGATCGGACTGCTGCAGGCCTCCATGCTGCTCGTCGCATTCGTCGGCGTGCTCTGGAGCCTCTCGAGCGCGTTCAGCGCCCGCATCGGCGGGCGCGTCATCGCGATGCCGGGCTATATGGTCTGGGCGGCCGTCGTCTACGCGGGGTCGGCCTCGCTCCTCTCTTATTGGGCGGGACGCAACCTCATCGGGCGCAACGCGGAGCGCTACGCGCGCGAGGCGGACTTGCGCTTCTCGCTCGTGCGCGTCAACGAGCACATCGATGCCATCTCGCTCGCGGACGGCGAGACGGACGAGGCGCGGCGCCTCGAGCTCGATCTGCGGCAGGTGCTCACCGCCATGCGAGCCTTGGTGACCGGCCTCACCCAGCTCACGTGGATCACGGCCGGCTACGGCTGGTTCACGATCGTCGCGCCCATCGTTGCGGCGGCCCCGCTCTATTTCGCCGGCGACCTGTCCTTCGGCGGCCTGATGATGGCGGCGGGCGCCTTCAATCAGGTCCAGTCGTCCCTGCGCTGGTTCGTCGACAATTTCAGCACCATCGCCGACTGGCGCGCGACGCTGCTGCGCGTCGCGACGTTCCGCCGCGCGGTGATCACCACCGACCAGCTGCACCGGGTACAGAGCCGCATTGCGCTCGTCGAGGGCGCTCCGGGCCGCATCTCGATCGAGCGGCTCGAGATCGCCTCTCAGGCCGGATGCACGATGCTCCGGGAGAAGAGCATCGAGCTCAAGGCCGGCGAGCGGGTCCTCGTCCTCGGGGAGCACGGCGTAGGCAAGACGCTGCTCTTTCGAGCGTTCGCGGGCCTGTGGCCGTGGGGCGCCGGGCGCATCGTCCGGCCGAAGGGCGAGAAGATTCTCTACATGCCTCGCGCGCCCTACATGCCTCCCGGCACCCTACGGGAGATGCTCGCGTACCCGCTCGCCGTCGCGAGCTTCGAGGGACCGGCCTTCGCCCACGCGCTCTCCCGGCTCGGCCTGCAGCAGCTCTCACCGGCGCTCGATCAGCCTCGCAGATGGGATCAGGCGCTGAGCGCAGATGAGCAGCAGGCGCTCGCCTTTGCCCGCATCGTCCTGCACGCGCCGCCGTGGGTGATCTTCGACGACGTGCTCGGCTCGCTCGATGGCCAGACGCTCGAGCGCGTGATCGACGTGCTCGCGCACGAGCTGAAATCGAGCGGCCTCATCCATATCGGCACCACGCGGACTCACGACGACCTCTTCCCGCGCGTGCTGCATCTGATCAAGGATCCGGCCGCCCGCAGGCTGCCGCGCAACCGCTCGCTCGGGCCGGCCGCGCTGCAGCCGGGCTGATGCGTCAGGCCGCATCCATGCCGTGCCGCCTCTTCGCCGCGAGCGCCGGGGGCGATGCCATGTAATCGAGCAGCGCGCGCGCCGCCTCGGGCGCGTCGCTGCCGGCGCAAACGCCGCCGGAGAAGGTCGTGATGGTCTGGATCGCCGCGGGCAGCGGTCCGATGACGTCGATCCCTGGCAGGCCCATGAGCTCGCTCAGCTGCTGGAATCCGAGCTCGGCGGCTCCGCTCGCGACGAGCGAGCCGACCGGCACTCCCGGACGCGGCACGGCGATGCGGCTGCGAATCTGCTCGAGAATGCCCCAACGCTCGAAGAGCTTCTCGAGGTAGATACCGCTCGGACCCGTCGAATAGCTCAGCGTCTTGGCGGCGAGCACCGCGCGCTTCAAGGCGTCCTCCGTCGCGACATCGGGCCGCGCGGCTCCCGCGCGCACGGCGATCGCGACCCCCGACTTCGCGAGATCCACGCGGCTGCCGGCGCGCAGCTTGCCTTCCGCGATCAGCTTCTCGATCGCGTTGCTCGAGAGCACGACGATATCCACCGCCTCGCCCGCCTGCACCCGCTTTGCGACATCGACGCCGCCCGCCGCTTCGGTCGTCACGGGTCGTCCGCCGGCGCGCCGATATTGCGCCACGAGCTCTCCCAGCACCTGGCGGGCGGCCATCGAGGAAATCAGCTTGAGCGGACGAGAAGGCATGGTGGATCTCGGCGCACGGTCTGCAATGGCGGGCACTTTACCTCGCTTTCCCGGCCCTCGCGACCGAGGGCGCCCGCGCGACGGCAGCACGGCGCGCCGTGCGCGGCTCACCCGCCGCCGAGCAAGCCCGCGGTCACATTGATCGCAAAACCGAGGATCGACACGTTGAAGACGAACGCGACGAGCTCGTGCGCGATCACCGCCTTGCGAACGGAGACGCCGTTCGTCGCGACATCCGCCGTCTGGCACGCGGCGGCGATCGTGAAGGAGAAATACGCGAAATCCCAGAAGGTCGGATGCGTGGTCTTCGGGAAAGCGAGCGGCCGCTCCTCGGGCCTCGCGCTGTAGTACATGTCGGCGTAGTGCAGCGTGAACATCGTGGGCACCAGCAGCCACGAGTCGACGACGGTCAGCGCCGCGAGGGAGACGTGCGCGACGCGGGCGGGTGGAACGGCGTGCTTGATCGTGGACAGCAGCTCCACGATCGCAACGAGGCTCAGCAGCGCCGCGACGGTCACGAAGATCAGGATGACCGGGGCCGTCGGATCCTCCGCCTCGTAGCGAGCGCGCAGCTGATCCGCATCGAGGCGCGTCGCCGACGCATAGGTCAGCGCGAGAAACAGCAGCACGCTCAGGTTCCATCCGCAGAGCACGCGGCTGACCTCGGACCAGCCGCGGGGCGCGAGGAGGTAGCCGGCGACGCCGGCGGCCGCCGCAAGCCAGAATTTCGCGTGCTGCACGAAAACGCCGGTCATGCGCCCCATCCGGAACGAGACGACCCCATCTGACGAGCTTCGGGCACCGGCCCTTCGGCCGCGATTCGGGGCGAGCGCGTCTCACCGCGCATTTGCAACGTGCGGGAAAAGCGGCGCGCCGGATTCGAGGCTGCAATGATATCGCGATGGACGGTACACTGGGAGGATCCATGAATCGGGCGTCGATCGGTCGGCTCTCCTGCGTGGCGCGGCTCGCCGCCGCCATGGCGCTCACCGCGGGCGTCGCACTCGCGGCGCCGGCGCAGTCCGGCACGGACGACTCCTCGGCGATCAGCTCGAGCCAGAGCCTGTTCGGCGCGCCGGCGAGCCTCACGTACGACAAGGAATATCCGGTCATCGGCTATGCGCGGACGGCGCAGAACAACGCCATCGCCCGCCTGCAGGCCCGGATGGATCGAGGCGAGGTGAAGCTGCAGTACCGCGCGCCCCGCGGATATCTCGATTCGCTTCTGAAGGCGCTCGACATCGATCCGAGCTCGCAAGCGCTCGTGTACTCCCACACGA
>JASHSR010000161.1 GCA_030038645.1 Gammaproteobacteria bacterium | reverse complement strand
GGACGCCAAGCCACCCCTGGATCCCGCGGACTACGCGGGCGGAGTCAACGGCTCGGGGGCTCAACTACAATCCCACGTATGCTCAGGCGGGCGCCGTCGGCCGCGCGTTCAAAGTCGGCACACAGTTCGATTTTTGAGGGCGAGTGGGGGGCCGCATGCCCCTACTTCGCCCGCAGATCCTGCGTGATCGTCGCCATCTGCTCGATCTCCGCCTCGTGCGGCGGGTCGCGCCACGTTTCCGCGAGTCCGCTCGCGTACCACTCGCGCATCCCCGGCAGATTCAGCAGCCGTTCGACGTAGGACATGCTGGTTGAGTCCAGCGAGAGTCCATACGTCTGGATCCGGAATGCCACCGGAGCGTAGAAGGCATCGACGGCGGTGAACACGCGTCCGGCGAGGAACGGACCGCCAAATCGTCGGAGCCCGTCATTCCACGCTGCGCCGAGCCGGGCAACCTCTCGCTCGAGCGCCGGCGGGAAATCCTTCAGCCGTGCGCGAATCCCGCAGCTCAAGGAGCAGCAGCTCCGCAGCTCCATGAATCCCGAATGCATCTCCGCTGCGGCGGAGCGAGCCCAGGCCCGAGCCGCGGCGACGAGCCGCCGACGGTGGATCGAAATCTACTTCACGGCGGGCTGCCTACCCGCTGCCGCAACGGGGAGATCGTCTTGGAGGAGTTCATGGCTCTGCTCCGAGTGACAGACGAGGCGGATTGCCTCATCTGCCACGCTACGGAACGAAGCCGCGACGCTCACCTCCTCGCGAGCGCCGGATCGAAGCTACCCCTACCGCGTGAGCGGTTTAGTGCTATGGCCGATGGTGAAGCTTCAATTTGGCCCCTCGAATGGAAGTCCGGCGTACTGCTCCGCCAGCGCTACCTGGGCAGGCTTGGAGCTCTTCAGGTATTCGAGCTCGTACTCCTGAGCCCGCTGATCGAAGTCGCTGCTACCCGGAAAGCGATGCAGCAGCATCGTCAGATACCAGGAGATTCGGACTGAACTCCAGACCCGCCGGAGAGCCATCTCGCTGTAGCAATCGAGCAGGGTCGTCGAGTTATCGCAATAAAAGGCTCTCAAGGCGCGTGCCAGATAGAACACATCGGAGACCGCTAGATTCAGGCCCTTGGCACCCGTCGGCGGTACCACGTGGGCGGCATCGCCTGCCAGGAATAAACGACCATAGCGCATCGGTTCCGATACAAAACTGCGCAATGGCGCAACCGACTTCTCGATGGACGGGCCGGTCACGATCTCATTAGCCAGATCTGCCGGATAGCGTGCCTTGAGTTCTGCCCAGAACCGGCCGTCCGGCCAGTCATCGATCTTGGTATCGAGCGGCACCTGGAGGTAATACCGGCTGAGATTCGGGCCACGAGCTGACGCGAGGGCAAAACCTCGTGGATGATTTGCGTAGATGATGTCCGTAAGCGGCCGTGTGCGTGCCAGAATCCCGAGCCACCCAAACGGATAGTCCTTGGTGAACTCGCGTCGCGCACTCACCGGTATTGCGCTCCTGGAAACCCCGTGGAAACCATCGCAGCCCGCGACGAACTCGCACGCGAGCACTATCTCATCGCCATTGTGCCGGAATCGCACGAGGGGACAATCCGAGAGCAGTTGATCCAGCGTGACGCGCTCGACGCCGGTCAGCACCAGAGCCTGCCTTCGATCCGCCGCCGCGAACAAGTCTTCCTGGATACACGTCTGACCATAAGTCATGAACCGCTTGCCGACGTGCTTCGCGACGTCGATAAAGATGCCATCCCGCCCTGCCCACACGACCCTCATGCCGTCGTGGGGCTGCCCTTCACGATCCATGCGCTCCGAAAGCCCGTTGGCCCGTAGAACATCGACAGTCGTTTGCTCGAGGACTCCGGCGCGAATGCGTGACAAGACGTGGGCACGGCTGTGCTTCTCCAGCACGACACTGGCAATTCCGTGTCGATGTAGAATTTCGGAAAGAAGCAACCCGGCTGGCCCACTCCCGATAATGGCCACTTGAGTCTTCATGATTACCAGACCTGCCAAGCCGAGGGTCCGGTTACGGGAAACTTACGCTCGCGGCACGAATGACTCAACCTGGCCGAAACGGCGCAGACACTACCGCATATAGCGAGACGGGTCGGGCGACAGCGGCTCGTTAATCCGCCCACACTCTTCAGTCCCACTTACCCGTACCCGGATTCCAGCTCTTGTCGGAAGCCGCTGCGACGATCACTGGGTCCGCAAACGCACCCACCAGATCCAAGACGTCGGAGAACAGGGTGGGAACCGCAAGCTCCAAGCGATTCTTCTTCAGCCACGCCAGCCATCTTTGCTGAGCGATTTCTGCATAATCTGTAAACGTAGAGTGCAGCGGCGCAAGATCAATGCGCCGATACCGTGCCACCCGCTCCAACGACGAACGCAGGGTGGCGGCCGCGACGATGTGACGGCGCACGAGGGAATAAATATCAACAAAGTCGCGCCAGCGAGTGTTGGCGCTGCCTCTTGCGATCGCCGTCACGATCTTTTCGGCCAGGACCATCTCCAGGGGATATCCACGGACTAGCAGTGTGCCACCGAGAAGCCGCGGCAGGCTGGCTTGTTGCGGCCCGGGCCAGATCGGGTCTCCGACGTTCACGTCGACGTGCAGACGAATCAGTGCCCTCGATAGTTGGCCACCGAGGGTCACACGGACGCCGCTATACTCAGCCTCCTCGCGGATTACATCCGCAGTTGCTCCTGAGGAATCGAATTCCAAGCCATCATCGACAGGGACGCTGCCTACCTTGCGAACCGCAGCCAGGACTTCATCGACGCTGTTATCGAACGCCAGGGCAGCAAAATCGATATCTCGCGTGGGCCGCCGTGCCTCGAGCGCCGCAAGGAGCACACCGCCTTTGAGGACGAACTTCTCGGCAAACTCGGAGCGCACCAACCGATCGAGAAAACATTCCAGCGCGTATAATTGAATGAGCTCATCAGTGGGTCGGTTCGTGCGTTTCGCTTCGCGCTGGAGATCCAGATATCGTCGCCCCGCCAGTGTCTCTTTCGTCGCCCGCTTCACAGCACGATCTCGAGAGCCTGACGAACGGCCCGCTCCGCTCCGTGAAAGTGCTTTGCCATTTCGATCAGGGTAGCCGGCTTGGCTCCCCGACGGCGAAGCCACCGACGAAGCGCTTCCCACGCGACTTCAGCACCCTCCCGGTGTCTGAGTCGAATGACGTCAACCAGCGAGCGTTCGGCTGAATACAGGCCGATCTTGAGCCCTTCTCCGACGTCGATTGCGTCGCGTCCGAGATCGAAGGTTCTCTTGTCAAACACGTGGACTTTGATGACCGTTCGCAGTGCCGGAATCCGCATGCCTCGCGGGATCGCGACATCGATACGATGTGGAATGGTGTCCGTCAGATTGTGGCGGGCAAGAGCCGTCAACAGGCACAGCGTTCCGCGAGGAGCTCGATAGGCAATCTCCAGAAGGTCGCCATCGATTCCCGGCGCATCCGCCCACCGATAGAGTCCGCGACCAAGCTGCTCGACGAGCCCCTGGTCTCTGTAGGCGTATAAGCGTTCGGCGGAAATGCCGGCCGCCCTAGCCAATGTATAGGTAAAGACCGATGGTAAACCTGCGCGATTGGGGGTTGAAGCCTTGGATGACATCGATGAAAGTGTATATATATTATTACTATCTGTCTACACTATCATCGGATGGGGTTCCGGACTGCGGCCCTCCGAGCAGATCGCACGGGTGACCGGCGATTTCGACTCCGCTGCAGGAACCCCGGCAACCAACAAAGCTCGCGTCGCCGGAATCGACAAAGATTCAACGAGGAGCGCTGAGGTCGAAGCATCGCGCCATGTACGCGAGCATTGAACGGACCTCCGTCATTTGGCACTAGATTTGGTAGTAGGTCCCGGCAGCAACATGCCAAGTGCCGGACCCGCAAAGAAATAAAGGAATTGACTGGCGGAGAGAGAGGGATTCGAACCCTCGAAGGGCTTTTGACCCTTACACCCTTAGCAGGGGTGCGCCTTCGACCACTCGGCCATCTCTCCGTCTAGGAACTGGCGCAGCGAAGCGGACACGCGGAGGCGGTCACGGCGATCCTCGCCCGGCGGGCAGGACGGCCATCATACTGGCATCGGTTACGAGAGGCAAAACGCCGGCGGTGGCCGCGCGGCGCCCGCGCGGCCAAGAGTACCGATCACGTCACGCCCGCGGGATTGCCGGGGTCCGGCGATCCGGCCGCGACAGCTAAACGGATGCGAACTCCGAGGACCGGCTCGAGTCGCCGGCGTGCTCGCCCTGCTGCTCGCGCTTGATGCGCTCGTAAATTTCTTCTCGGTGGACGGCAACGCTCTTCGGCGCATTGATGCCGATGCGAACTTGATTGCCCTTTACCCCCAGCACGGTGACGGTGACCTCGTTGCCGATCATGACCGTCTCGCCCACCCGTCTCGTCAATATGAGCATTTGTATTTTCCTCCTTGTTTTTGCGGCCGCACCCATTAGGGCGGAGACAGCCGCAAAAATCCGGTCCCGAATCTAGCGAGTGTCTCAAAAAAGACAAATCAGAGAAACCCTGAAAGTACCTGGACCCACTCCAAGCTCGGCGATCGCGGCGCGCGAGCCGGCATCCACCGAACCGCGGATGTCGCGTTGACACCTCAAGGATTCGCCGGCGCGCCCAATCTCTCGCGGATGAGATCCGGAACGGCCTCGAGTGCCGCATCGAGTGCGGCGGGGTTGGTGCCGCCGGCTTGCGCGAAGTCCGGGCGTCCGCCTCCCTTGCCGCCGAGCCGGGCGGCGATGACGCCGACGAGCTCGCTCGCCTTCACTTTCGTGGTGTGGCCGGCCGTCACTCCGGCGACGAGCAGTACCTTCGTCGAGCTCTCCACGGAGGCGAGGACGATCACGGCGGATTTGAGCCGGCTCTTCAGTTGATCGACGGCCGTCCGCAGCGCCGCCGCGTCCGCCCCCTCGACCTTCGTCGCGATGACCTTGATGCCGTCCACGTCGACGGCGCTCGCCGCGAGGTCCACGCCTTGCCCCGAGGCGAGGCGGTCCTTCAGCGCGCGGACCTCGCGCTCCACCTGCCGGATGCGCTCGAGCGCATCGCGCACCTTCTCCGGGAGGTCCTCGCGCGAGCCTCTCACGAGCTCGGCGGTCTCACGCAGGAGCGCATCGCTCTGCTCCACGTAGTCGATGGCCGTGCCGCCGGTCACGGCCTCGATGCGGCGCACGCCGGCCGCAACGCCGCTCTCGCCTACGATCTTGAAGAGTCCGATATCGCCCGCGCGCTGTACGTGCGTGCCGCCGCAGAGCTCCATCGAGAACTCGCCCACGCGAAGCACTCGCACGTCCCGCTCGTACTTCTCGCCGAAGAGCGCCATCGCGCCCGAGGCGACGGCCTGCTCGTAGTCCATCACGCGGGTCTCCGCGGGCGAGTTGCGCCGAATCTCCGCGTTCACCAGGCGCTCGATGTCGGTGAGCTCGCGGGCCGAGACCGGCTGGAAGTGAGAGAAATCAAAGCGCAGGCGGTCGGGGGCGACGAGCGAGCCCTTTTGCTGGACGTGCTGGCCGAGGACTTGACGCAGCGCCGCATGCAGCAGGTGCGTGGCGGTGTGGTTGAGCGCGACGGAGCGGCGGCGCGTGTCATCGACGCTCGCCGTGAGCATATCGCCGAGCTTCACGGCCCCTTCGACCACTCGGCCGAGGTGCGAATGAGCGGCGCCGCGCTTTTGCGTATCCTCCACGAGGAATCGAACGCCCGGGCCCGAGAGCTCCCCGGTATCCCCGACCTGCCCACCGGCCTCGGCGTAGAACGGCGTGCGGTCGAGCACCACCTCTCCCCGCTCGCCGGCGCTCAGCGCATCGACGGGCGCGCCGTCCTTCAGCAAGGCGACGGCGCAACCCTCCGCGCTCAGCGCCTCGTACCCCTGGAACTGCGTCCGCGTCCCGATCGCGGCGCCGCCGCGCAGGTCGACGCCGAAGCGGCTCGCCGCGCGGGCGCGCTCGCGCTGCGCATCCATCGCGGCATCGAAGCCCGCCTGATCGATCGTCAGGCCGCGCTCGCGGGCGATATCGGCCGTCAAGTCGACCGGGAAGCCGTAGGTGTCGTAGAGCTTGAAGACGACGTCGCCCGGAATGATCTTGGGCGGCGAAGCCGCGGCAGGCGCTCGAGCGGGCGGTGCGCCTGCCGAGACGCCTGCCGACGGGCGTGCCGACGCGCCTGCCGGCAACGAAGTGTCCCTCCGCCGCCCCGTACCGCCGGACGGCGCAGCGCCAGCAGTCAGCCTCGCGATCGCCTCCTCGAGCAGCTTCATGCCGGTCGCGAGGGTCTCGGCGAAGCGCGCCTCCTCCTGCTCGAGCACGCGCTCCACGTGCGCGCGGGAGCGCGCGAGCTCGGGATAGGCGGCGCCCATCTGCCGCTCGAGCACCGGCACGAGCTTGTAGAAGAACGGCTCCTCGATGCCGAGCTTGTAGCCATGGCGGACCGCGCGGCGAATGATGCGCCGGAGCACGTAGCCGCGGCCCTCGTTCGAGGGCAGCACGCCGTCCACCACGAGGAAGGCGCACGAGCGAATGTGATCGGCGATGACGCGCAGCGAGCTCGAGGACCGGTCCTCAGTCCCGGCGAGCTCGGCTGCCGCCTCGACGAGAGTCCTGAACAGGTCGACCTCGTAGACCGAGTGCACCCCCTGCATGACGGCGGCGATGCGCTCGAGGCCCATGCCGGTGTCGACCGAGGGCTTCGGCAGCGGCGTCAGCTCGCCGGCCGCCGAGCGCTCGTACTGCATGAAGACGAGATTCCAGACCTCGACGTAGCGATCGCCGTCCTCGTCCGGTGAGCCGGGCGGGCCGCCCGGGATCTGTGGTCCGTGGTCGTAGAAGATCTCGGTGCAGGGGCCGCAGGGACCCGTGTCACCCATGGCCCAGAAGTTGGATTTCTCTCCCATCCGGGAGAACCGCTCGGGCGGCACCCCGATCTCCTTCAGCCAGATGCTCGCGGCTTCCTCGTCGTCGCGATAGACGGTCACCCACAGCCGCGCGGGGTCGATCGCGAGCTGCCCCGTGAGCAGATCCCACGCGAAGCGGATCGCATCGCGCTTGAAGTAATCGCCGAAGGAGAAGTTGCCGAGCATCTCGAAGAACGTGAGGTGGCGGCCCGTGTAGCCGACATTCTCGAGGTCGTTGTGCTTGCCGCCGGCCCGGACGCAGCGCTGGCTCGATGCGGCGCGCGAGTAGTCCCGCCTGTCCTTGCCGAGGAAGACGTCCTTGAACTGAACCATCCCGGCGTTGGTGAAGAGCAGCGTCGGGTCGTTCGCGGGGATGAGGGGGCTCGACGGCACGACCGTGTGCCCGCGCGCACGAAAAAACTCGAGGAAGGCGCGCCGGATGTCCGCCGCGCTCGTCGGAGGCGATTGGCTCGAAGTCATTGTTCCGGAGTGTAGTCGGGGCCCAGGGCCGAGCGGATATGATCCGCTGAAAACCCTCGATACTGCAAAAAGCGCGCTTGGCGGTCCATCTCGGCCCGAGACTCGGGCTCGTCCGCTCCGAACTTGCGGACCCGCACCTGCTGCGCGAGGGCGCCCCAGTCCGCACCGGACTCGAGCGCGGCGTCGATGAGCCCGCCGGAAAGTCCCTGCGCCGCGAGGTCGGCCGCGATCCGCACCGGGCCCTGGCCGCGGTTCGCGTGATAGAGGACGAAGTTCCGGGCATAGCGCGCGTCGTCGAGCGCACGCTCCGCGGTGAGCTCGGCGAGGGCCGCCGCGACGAGCGCCGGATCGAAGCCTTGCCGCTCGAGCCGCTCGCGCAGCGCCGCGCTCGAGAAGTCGCGACGCGCGAGCAGCGTCACAGCCGCAGCACACACCGCCCCGAGATCGCCTCCCGGGGAATCATCCGACCCGAATTTATCCGCCCGTGGGCTTCCCCTGCGCTTCGGGGCCGGGGGCTCGCCCGCCTGGTCCGGGCCCGCAGGGGTTGCCGGCCGCCCGTCAGGCCGTGTTCGCCTGCTCACCGTTGCGCTGCTGGCGGACCGGCAGCAGGCGGGTCCGGATCTGCTCCTCGATCTCCCGCGCCACATCCTTGTGCTGCTGCAGGTACACGCGGGCGTTGTCCTTCCCCTGGCCGATGCGCTCGCCCTTGTAGCTGTACCAGGCGCCGGATTTCTCGATGATGCTCTGCTGGCTGCCGAGCTCGATGATCTCCCCCTCGCGCGAGATGCCCTGGCCGTACATGATCTCGAACTCCGCTTCGCGGAACGGCGGGGCGACCTTGTTCTTCACCACCTTCACGCGCGTCATGTTCCCGATGACTTCCTCGCCGTTCTTCAGGGCGCCGATGCGGCGAATGTCGAGCCGCACGGAGGAGTAGAACTTGAGCGCGTTGCCGCCGGTCGTGGTCTCGGGATTGCCGAACATGACCCCGATCTTCATGCGGATCTGATTGATGAAGATGACGATGGTGTTCGAGCGCTTGATGTTGCCCGTGAGCTTGCGCAGCGCCTGCGACATCAGGCGCGCCTGCAGGCCGACCTGCATCTCGCCCATCTCGCCTTCGATCTCCGCCTTCGGCGTGAGGGCGGCCACCGAATCGATGACGACGAGATCGACGGCGCCCGAGCGCACCAGCATGTCCGTGATCTCGAGCGCCTGCTCGCCGGTGTCCGGCTGGGAGACGAGCAGCTCGCCGACGTTGACGCCGAGCTTCTCCGCGTAATGGGGATCGAGCGCATGCTCGGCGTCGACAAAGGCCGCGGTGCCGCCGTTGCGCTGGACCTCCGCCACGACCTGGAGCGTGAGAGTGGTCTTGCCCGAGGCTTCTGGGCCGAAGACCTCGACGACGCGGCCGCGAGGCAGGCCGCCGACACCGAGCGCGATGTCGAGGCCCAGCGAGCCGGTTGAGATCGCCTCGACGTCCCACGTCGAAGGAGCGTCACCGAGACGCATGACCGAGCCCTTGCCGAACTGCTTCTCGATCTGTCCCAGTGCGGCGGCGAGCGCCTTCTTGCGGTTATCGTCCATTGCAGCGAAGCCCTCGCGATTCGGTGGAGGGATTATCCCACAAAGAAATCGCTGCCGGGACGTTGAAAGCGATGCGTTCGCGCAATTTCTCCGCGCTTTCACGCTCTGCCCAGTGGCCAGCGCTCGAGGACACTGTATAGCGAGCCGGCGGGACCGGTGCGACTCTCGATCAGCGCGAAGTCATCGAAGGTCCACTTCACCGGCGACATCCCGCGTGCCGCGGGCTGAGCTCTCACTTGACGAGCGAGCGTAACGTGCGCGCGGAAGGGCTTGAGATCCGGACTAAACCCGGCCGCGACGAGCGACTGCCTGAGCGCCTCGGCAAGCTGCGCGGCCCCGCCGGGCGTCCGGCTCGCCATGGCGCAGAGCAGCTGCGACCGGGGCCAGTAGTCGATCGCATCGAGCGTCACGTCGAGAGAAGACGGAGCCGTGCCGGCCGTCCGCAACTCATCGTCCGCGCGCAGCCCATCGTTCGCCCGCGGCCCGTCGCCCGTCCGCGGCCCGTCGCCCGCCCGCGGCCCACTGCCGGCCCGCAGCCCATCGTCCGCCCATGGCCCCCCGCTGGCCCGCAGCGCATCGCCTGTCTGCGGCGCGACGCCCGCTGGCAGCCCATCGCCCACCCGCCGCGCATCCGCCGCCAGTTTCCAAGGAGCGGCGCTCGCCAGCTCCCGCAGCGTGGGCAGCGATGCCTCCGGCACCGAGCCGAGGAACGCGAGCGTCAGGTGCAAGCTCTCCCTCGGAATCTCCCGCCCCCCACGCGCGGACTCCATCACGGCCCTGGCCGCGTCCGCGAGCTCGCTCTGCATCGCGGCGGTCGGCCACAGCGCGAGGAACAGCCGGTGCGCGCTCATCGCCGGGCGCGCCGCGCTCGTGAAACGAGTTGTCCTTGCGGCATAGACTGCCCGCGCCGCCGCGGTCGCCCCTCGCGCACGTGTCGAAGAATGAGCCGCAGCGCGTGCTCCACGGACTTGCGCCGCACGACCTCCCGGCCACCCCCGAACTTCTCGGGCAACGCCCACAAGGAGGTCGATCGCCCCCGCCGCAGGCCGACGCAGAGCCAGACGGTGCCCACCGGCTTCTTCGGCGTTCCCCCGTCCGGACCCGCGATGCCGCTCACGGCAACGGCGACCTCGGCGCCCGACGCCCTGAGAGCCCCGCGAGCCATCTCCCGCACAGTCTGCTCGCTCACGGCGCCGAAGCGCCGCAGCGTACGGCCGGAGACGCCGAGCGCCCGGCGTTTCGCCTCGTTCGAGTACGTGACGTAGCCGCTATCGAGCCACTGCGAGCTGCCCGCGGTGTCGGTGAGCGCCTTCGCGATCCAACCGGCCGTGCAGGACTCGGCCGTTACCACGCGCCATCCCGCGCGGACCAGCCGCCTGCCTACCCGGGCCGCGAGTCGAGCGAGCGCCGCATCGTTCATGGAGCGAGTCTACCGCGCCGTCTCGAGGGCCCACACCGCTGGGCCCATACCGCTGGGCCCACACCGCTGCACCGATACCGCCGGGCCCCGCTGGACCTATATCGCTGGGCGCCCATTCCGGCCTCGCAGCCGCGCCGACCGCGCTTTTTCGACTCCAGCGTGCTACGGCCCCTTCGTGGAGCCTCAGCCCGCGCCCGCCACCAGCACGTCGAACCGCCTCTGACGCTCGAGGTAGTCTCCGAGCGCGCGCTCGAAAAGCCGCGCGTTGAAGTCCGGCCAGAGGCACTTGGCGAAATGCAGCTCGGCGTACGCGGCCTCCCACAGCATGAAGTCGCTGAGGCGCTTCGCGCCCCCAGTGCGAATCAGCAAGTCCACCGCGCCGGCGGCGAGCGCGGAAGCGTCGACCTCCTGCAGGCGGCGGTGAAACTCCTCGGGCATCAACCTCGCGTCGGGGTCGGCGCTCCACGCCGCCCGCACGAGACGGTCGTGCGAGGAGTAGTCGATGACGATGCGCAGCCGCATTCGCGATCCCGCCGCGGTCAGGCGCTCGCTCCGCGAGACGGCGTCCGTCAGGCTCTTCTCCATGCGCTCGCGCCGGCCGATCACGTGCACGCGAATCGCCTGCTCGACGCAGCGACGTGTCTCGATGAAGAGATACCTCATGAGGACGGCCGTGAGCAGATCAGGGTCCCCGATCGGGCGGACCTGATCCGACGCAGGGACCGCGTAAAGAGTCAGCGTGGCGACGCCCACGCGCACCGCCGCCTCGACCGTCGTTCGCACCGCTTCCGCGCCTTCGTCGCACGCGGCGCTCCGCGACACGCCGCGCCGCGCCGCCCAGCGCTCGCTTCCACCCATGATGATTGCGACATGCATCGGCCGGGCTCGCTCACTTTGCGATACAAAGTGACTGATACTTTACCATGCAAAGCCTTCCGCCGCGCCAAGCGGAGCGTTCACGCCGCGCTATCGTAAGGTGCGAACGTGACAGTCCGCGGCGCGCCGGGCGGTGACCGGCATCGCGAGGTGCTCGAACCGGAACCCAGCGAAGGGAAAGGGCCGCATTGACCCGTAAGTCACTGAATAATGGGGCCGGCCGAATCGTGGGAATCGGCATGCGCCCGCTGCCGTCAAGGCGGGCCGCGGGCGTGCCCGCGCCGGAGTCGTGCCCGGGCCGGGCCGGGG
>JASHSR010000160.1 GCA_030038645.1 Gammaproteobacteria bacterium | reverse complement strand
CACATGGTGGCCCAGTACGGCATGAGCGAGCGGCTCGGCGCGGCGACCTTCGAGCTTCCGCAGCAGGCCTATCTCGGCGTTCCCGACGGCCCCGCGACGCGTGGAGCGTACAGCGAGAGCACGGCCCGCATCATCGATGAGGAGGTCTCAAAGCTCCTCGAAGAGGCGCACCAGCGGGTGCTGCGCACGCTCACCCTGAGGCGCTCCGTTCTCGATCAGCTCGCCCGCCTGCTGCTCGAGCGGGAAGTGGTCGAGCGCGCGACGCTGGATGAGTTGCTGAAGCGCTCGGGCAGCGACTCGCAGCAACCTGCGCCCGCGTCACAGGCGCCTGCGCCCAGCCCGCAGGAGCTTGCGCCCGTCCCGGCTCAGCCGGCGCCGCAGGAGCCCACGGCACGGGCGCCCGTGATCGCCTGAGCGTGGGGGAGCCTAGGCCACGTCTCGCCGGACGGTCCCGGCGAGCTGCCGCTCGATCTCGAGCACGCGCAGATGCGTCTTGAACACCGCGTCCGGATTGAGGCTGATCGAATCGATTCCGAGCCGCACGAGATACTCTGCGAGCTCCGGGTAATCGGACGGCGCCTGTCCGCAGATGCCGGAGTGGCGACGATTGCGCTGGCAGCCCTCGACCGCGAGCCGAAGCATCTGCTTGACGCCGGGGTCGCGCTCGTCGAAGTCGAAGGCGACGATGGCTGAATCGCGGTCGACACCCAGCGTGAGCTGGGTGAGATCGTTGGACCCGATCGAGAAGCCGTCGAAAATCCGGCTGAACTCATCGATGAGGAGCACGTTGTTCGGGATCTCACACATCACGTAGATCTCGAGCCCGCTCGCTCCTCGCTCGAGGCCGAGCTCCTGCATGCGCGCGACGACGCGCTTGGCCTCATCCACCCGGCGGCAGAACGGGATCATGAGCTTGATGTTGGCGAACCCCATCGTCTCTCTCGCGCGCTTCATCGCCGCGCACTCGAGCGCGAAGCCCTCGGCGTACGCGGGATGTGTGTAGCGCGATGCGCCGCGGAAGCCGAGCATGGGGTTCTCCTCGCGAGCCTCGAACCAGCGTCCGCCGAGCAGCCCCGCGTACTCGTTCGTCTTGAAGTCCGACATGCGCACGATGACGGGCTTGGGATAGAACGCCGCGGCGATCGTGCCGACGCCCTCCGCGAGACGCTGGACGAAGAAGTCCGCGGGCCTCGGGTAGTCGCGCGCGAGCTCGAGCAGAGCGTGGCGCTCGCCTTCGTCCTGCACGCGCTCCGGATGGAGCAGGGCCATCGGATGAGCCTTGATGTACTCGGCGATGATGAATTCGATCCGCGCGAGGCCGACGCCGTCGTTCGGGAGGAAGCTCGTCTGGAACGCGAGCTCGGGGTTGCCGAGAATGACCATGATCTTGGTGCGCGGGCGGCCGAGGCTCGCGACATCCGTGCGGTGGATCTCGAACGGGATGGAGCCCTCGTAGACCTTGCCGATGTCGCCTTCTACGCAGCAAACCGTGACCGCATCGCCCGTCTTGAGCACTTCGGTCGCATTCTCGGTGCCGACCACGGCCGGGATGCCGAACTCTCGGGCGACGATCGCGGCGTGGCACGTGCGGCCGCCGCGGTTGGTGACGATCGCCGCGGCGCGCTTCATGATCGGCTCCCAATCGGGCGTCGTGATGTCGGTCACGAGGACCTCGCCGGGCCTGAATTCGCCGAGGTGCGCCGCGCTCGCCACGACGTGCACCACTCCGCTGCCGATGCGGGCGCCCACCGCATGCCCCGTGGCGAGCGTCTTGCCGGTGCCCTTCAGCGAGAACTCCTCGATCAGCGCGACGCGCCTCTGCGAGGCGACCGTCTCGGGCCGGGCCTGCACGATGTAGAGCTCCCGGTCGAGACCGTCTTTCGCCCACTCGATGTCCATGGGGACGAGGTGGCCGGCCTTCTCGCTGTAGTGCCGCTCGATCTTCAGGGCATAGTCGGCGAGCTGCAGCACGTCCGCATCGCTCAGGCAGAACCGCTCGCGCTCCGCCTGAGAAGTCGGCACGTTGCGGGTGGCCTCGCGTGTGCCGCCCTGCGCGTAGACCATCTTGATCTTCTTGCCGCCGCGCGTTCTGCGCAGGACGACCCGGTGGCCGCTCTCGAACGTCGGCTTGTGGACCAGGAACTCGTCCGGGTCGACGGCGCCCTGGACGATGTTCTCGCCGAGGCCGTATGCCCCGCTGATGAGCACCACGTCGCGGAAACCCGTCTCCGTGTCGAGCGTGAACATGACGCCGCTCGAGGCGAGGTCGGCGCGCACCATCTTCATGACGCCGATGGAAAGGGAGACCCTGAAGTGATCGAAGCCCTGATCGATCCGGTAATGGATCGAGCGGTCGGTGTAGAGGCTCGCGAAGCAGCGCCTGCAGGCGTCGAGCAGCCTCTCCTCGCCGGATACGTTGAGGAACGTCTCCTGCTGCCCGGCGAAGCTCGCCGTGGGCAGATCCTCGGCAGTGGCCGAGCTACGCACCGCGAGGGACACATCCGGCCCGTACTGTTCGCGCAGGGCGCGGTAGGCCTCGAGGATCTCGCCCTTCAGATCGTCTGGCAGCGGCGCGCCGTAGACGATCTCGCGGGCGCGATGGCCGCGGCGGGCAAGATCCTCCATGTCATCGCCCTTCAGGCCGTCGAGCGCCGCATGCAAAGGCTCCCAGGCTCGAGCGCAGTCGAGCACGTACCGGTAGGCTTCCGCCGTGATCGCAAAGCCGTTGGGAACCTTCACGCCCTGCGGCGTGAGCCGGCGGTACATCTCGCCGAGAGAGGCGTTCTTCCCTCCGACGAGGCGGACGTCATCGATCCCTATCTCGGCAAAGAAACGGATGTAGCGCGCTGGGGTTGGCATTGACGTTCTCCGCCCGCCGTTGAATCAGCGCCCCGCGGCAGCGGGGCGTGCGGGGCATGGGGGATCGATCGCGTATCGAGTACCGGAGCGCGCGCGAGCAGCGCCCGGATCGCCTCCGGGGCGAACTCGCACCATTCGACCGCGAGACCCCGCGCATCTTGTCGAACGAGGCAGGCGTGAATTCCGGAGCGCTCTTCGCCGTGAAGGAGCATGCCCTCGAACTCCACCGCGACGAGCGTCCCCGGCGACAGGCGCACGCTCGTCTGGATGTAAGCGCCACTCAGGCTCGCATTGCGGATGCATCCGGGGGCGAGGGACCTCGGCCGAGCGTCCAGCCGGACCGGAACATAGACGGACATGCGCTCTCCACATCGGTGTTCCACGTTCGCCTCTCCTGTCGACCCTGCGGCACATGGTTGCACCGCCGGAGTGCAATCGGAATACGCACATGTGCCTAAGCCCGCGCGCGAGCCGGCGTCAGCCGCGGCTGCTCGAGATCACGACCTTCAGCGCTCGATTCTCGGCCGCGCGGGCGAACGTGTCGTAGGCCGTGGCGATCTCGCCCAGCGTGAAGTGGTGCGTGACGAGCGACAGGGGGTGCAGGCGTCCGGAGAGAACGGTCTTGAGCAGCAAGGGAGTGGTGACCGTGTCGACCAGGCGCGTCGTCAGCGTCACGTTCTGCGACCAGAGCGTCTCGAGATGCAGCTCGACGCTCCTGCCGTGGACGCCGATGTTGGCGATCACCCCTCCCGGCGCGACGATCGACTGACAGAGCTCGAAGGTCTGAGGCACGCCGACCGCCTCGATCGCCGCATCGACGCCCCGGCCGCCGGAGAGCTCCATGATCCTCTCGGCCGCGTGCCCGTCGCGGCTGTTCACGATTTGCGTCGCGCCGAGCCGCCGGGCCGTCTCGAGCCGATGTTCGTCAACATCGACCAGGATGATCTCCGAGGGAGCGTAGAACTGCGCCGTGAGCAGCGTCGCGAGCCCAACCGGGCCCGCGCCGACGATCGCGACCGTCGCGCCGGGCGAGACCTTGCCGTTGAGCACGCCGCACTCGTAGCCGGTCGGAAAGATGTCGCTCAGCATGACGAACGGCTCGTCGTCGGCCGTCTCCGGCAGCCGGTAGAGGCTCGTGTCGGCCCAGGGGATCCGCACGAGCTCCGCCTGCGTCCCGTCGATCGTGTTGCCGAGGATCCAGCCGCCCTGAACGCAATGCGAATAGAGCCCCTTGCGGCAGCTCTCGCATTTCCCGCAGGACGTGATGCAGGAGATGAGAACCGGATCGCCCGGCTTGAAGTGCGATACCGCTGAGCCGACCTGCTCGACCGTGCCGACGCCCTCGTGCCCGAGGATCCGGCCCGTCGCGACGGTTGGCACATCGCCCTTGAGGATGTGAAGGTCCGTTCCGCAGATCGTCGTCTTGCGGACCCTCACCACGGCGTCGGTCGGCAGCTCGACGACGGGGCTTGGACGATCCGTGAGGACACGCTTGCCCGGACCGAGGTAGACGAGTGCTTTCATCGGGATACTCCTATGTGAGTCGAATCGTTCCACCAGCCGCCGCCGAGCGCGACATAGAGCGCGACGGTGTCCTGGTAGCGCACGGCAACCGCCTGAAGCTCGTTGATCGCCGCTTGGTGGTACTGCGCATCGGCATTCAGCACATCGAGGTAGGTGTCGAGGCCCGCCTCGTAGTTGGTCTCGACGAGGTGCAGCGCCTGCCTCGCCGTGCTCAGCGCCTCGTCCTCCGCGCGCAGGGCGGCGGCGTCGTGATCGAGCGCCCGCAGCGCGTCGGCGACCTGCTCGAACGCGCCGAGGACGGTCTCGCGATACAGCGCCATCGCTTGGGTGTAGCTCTCAAGGGCGGCCTTGCGGTTGAACCACAGCGCTCCGCCCTCGAACAGCGGCGCCGTTACGCCGGCTCCGAAGCTCCACGCCTTGCCGTTCGTGGCGAACAGGCGGCTCGTCGTGGTGCCGCTCGCCGAGAACGCTCCGCTCAGCGTCACACTCGGCAGGAGTGCCGCCGTCGCGACGCCGACGTTGGCGCTCGCCGCGTGCGCCGTCGCCTCCGCGACCAGGATGTCGGGACGCTGGCGCACCAGGTCGGACGGCAGGCTCACCGGCAGGTCGCGCGGCAGTCGGAGGTCTTTCAGGTCGATCGTGGGCGGGCTCCAGTCGGCGGGAACGTGGCCGGCGAGCGTCGCGAGCAGATCGTCGCTCTGCGCGAGCTTCTGCTGAAGCTGCGGGATCGTCGCCTCGTAGGAGGCGAGCTGGCTTTGCAGCGACAGCACGCTCGAGTAGGGTTGCGTGCCCGCCTCGTACTGGACTTGAGCGAGCTTCACCTGCTCGCCCTGCAGGTCGATGAGCTGCCGAGTCGCGTCGATCTCCGCGCGGTACGCGGCCCCGGCGACCACTGTGTTGACGATATTCGAGAGCAGCGTGACGTAGGTCGCGTGCTCGGTGGCGCGCTGCACGTCGACCTGAGCGGCGAGCCCCTCGAGCTGCCGCCGCTCGCCGCCGAATACATCGAGCGCGTAGCTCGCCGAGGCGGAGAGCGTGAACAGATTGAAAACGCTCGCGCGCGCGCTCTCGCCGAGCTGAACCAGCGAGAAGCGCTCGCGCGTCCCCGAGGCGTCCGCGCGGATCTGAGGATAGAAGATGCCGTATCCGGCGCGCAGGCTGTCCTCGCTCACGCGCAGGCTCGCCTGCGCGGCCGCGAGGCCGGGGTTGTTTGCGAGCGCCTCGCCGACGATGGCCTGGAGCTGCGTGGAGCTGAACAGCCGCCACCAATCGCCTGCGACATCCGCGCCCGGACTGAAGCGCTGCGCGACACCGCCCGCGGCCGAGGTTACGGCCGGATCTCCGCCAAAGCCATAGTGCGTCACCGGCGGAGCGGCGGGCCGGTGGAAGTTCGGCCCGACGGCGCAGCTCCCGAGGCCGCACGCGAGCGCAGCCACGAGGCAGCGCGTCGCGAGGCGCGCCGCCACCCGGCGCCTGCGCTCATTCGGACTTGACATACACGTCGACCAGCTGCCCAGGATAAAGATGGAGCGCCTTCGGGTTCTCGAAGCGGAAGATGACCGGCAGCACCCGCACGTCGACCAGCTCCTGGCGCTCGTCGGAGAGCTCGATCTTCGGCGAGATGTAAGGCTGCACGCGCACGAACGTGAGCGGCACGCGATCGGTGGTGCCGCGAACGAACATCTCCGCCTGGACCTTCGAGGGGCTCGGCAGCTCGTGAACGAGGATCTCGTCGATATACGCCCGCACCTCGAGATGGTCTTGCGGCTCGCCCATGACGATGAGCGGATCGAACCCCTGCGTGTAGGAGTCGTACGCGCCCTGCGTCGAGACGTAGCTGCCCGCGGTCGCTTGCACGGTGAGCACCACGCCGTCGGAGGGCGCGCGAATGGTGTACTTCGCGAGCAGCGCCGCGGCCGACAGATAGGACTTCTGCAGCGAGGTGTAGGTCCTCTCCTCGCTCTCGATGTCGTAGATCCACGCCCCCGCCTTCGTGAGGAGGTACTGCTTGTCCACGACCTCGAGATTGGTGGCCGCGATCCGCTCTGCGTTGATCGCGTTGTCGAGGTCGTTCTTGCTGACCGACTTCGGGTCCATCTCGTAGGAGTGCCGCTCCTTCGCGAGCTGGTCGCGTGCGTTCTTGAGCGTCGCGCGGGCGTTGTCCACCTGAGCCACGGAGACCGCGAGCGTCTCGGGCCTCGGCTCGGCCTTCAGCTCGCGCAGCGTCGTGAGAGCGGCCTCGGCCTGCGCCTTCAGCTGATCGGTCGTGGCGCGCTGAACGGAATCGTCGATCGTGGCGAGCGGATCGCCCTGGTGCACCTTCTGGCCCTCGGCGACGAGGACCTGCGTGATCGGCCCCGGCACCTCCGGATAGATGTTGATGTTCTCGCCCTGAGCCTGGGCGCTCTCGATCATGCCTTCGGAGTAGATCCCACGCGGGTAGGGATCGGCTGTCGGACTGAAGACCGGAGGCTGGGACTTCGGCTGCTGGCTGAAGATGAAGGCGCTCACGAGCGCGAGCAAGAGCCCCAGCCCCGAGGCGAGGAAGACGATCCTATTGTGCATCCAAGTCACTCCGTTCGACGCCGGTCACCTTGCCGTCCTCCATCTTCAGGATGCGGTCGGCGAATTCGTAGATTCGGCTATCGTGCGTCACGATCACGATGCAGCGCTGGTCGGACAGCAGGTGCTCGCGCACGAACTGGACGATGTTGCGTCCCGTATCGCCGTCGAGCGAGGCGGTCGGCTCGTCGAAGATCATGATCTCGGGGCGGCTGATGATGGCGCGCGCGATGGCGACTCGCTGCTGCTCGCCGCCGCTCAGCTTGACCGGCGGGAGCCCCGCGCGAGCCTTCAGCCCGACCACCTCCAGATCGCGCTCCGCCTCGGCGAGCGCCTCGTCCCAGTCGCGGTGCTGCAGAATGAGCGGGATCGCGACGTTCTCGGCGGTCGTGAGGCGCGGGAAGAGGTGATAGTCCTGGAAGACGAAGCCGATCTTGCGCAGCCGGAACTCGGCGAGCGCATCGGCGGTGAGGCTCCAGATGTCCGTGCCCTCGATTCTCACGGCGCCCGAATTGGGGCGGAGGATTCCGGAGATCATGCTGAGCATCGTGGTCTTGCCGCTGCCCGAGGGGCCGACGACATAGACCATCTCCCCGAAGCTCGCCTGGAAGCTCACGTCCTGCACCGCATGGGTCCGGGCCTCGCCCTCGCCGAACCACTTGTTGATGACCGCCGCCTCGATCGCCGTCGCCATGGTCAGCCCCGGAAGATGTCGAAGGGCTCGATGAGCAGCACCTTGCGGACGCCGAAGTAGCTCGAGCACGCGGCGATGATCACCACCATCACGAACGCGAGCCCGAGGTTCAGGAAGGTGACGATCGCCGCGTAATCCGGGAGGTGGGCGCGTGCGAGCCAAATGAGGAGCGCGCAAAGGCCGACTCCGAATCCGTATCCCGTCAGGGCGACGAAGGTCGCTTGGAAGAGGATCATCGAGACGAGCTCGTGGGACTTCGCGCCGATCGCCTTCAGGGCCCCGAAGCGGTCGATGTTCTCGAGGATGAACGTGTAGAACGTCTGGCCGGAGATCGACAGTCCGACGACGAAGCTGATGAGCGTCATCAGCAGCATGTTCGTGCCGATGCCCGTCTGATACATGTAGAACTTCGAGATCTTGCTCATGAACTCGTCCTTGGTGAGGGCGAGGTAGCCGTCGGCGGCGACGCGCTCCTTGATCGCTGCGACGGCGGCCGGCGTCTTCGGCTCGACGAGGATGTACGAGATGGTGAACCGCGTGTTTGGGATGTACTGCAGCGCCCGGTAGTAAGTCGTGTAGAGCGTCGGGACGCCGAACAGGGAGCTCGCGGAGACGCGCGCGAGCCCGACGATCTTGCCGCGGTGGTCGTTGAGCTCGAACTCGGTGCCGATGTGCGGATTCTCGAGCTTGTAGAACTCGGCGTCCTGGATGGCGATGAAGGCATTCTCGGCGAAGATGTCCTGGATGTTTCCGGAGACCATCTGGGGGCTGCCGACGAGGCTCGTGTCGTCGAGGCCGACGATGTTCGCGGCCTGGTAGACCCCGTCGCGGAGCCTGAGCAGCGCGCTGCCGGAGTAGAGCGGCACGGCGTACTTGACGCCCGGAAGGCTGCGCACCTCATCGAGCACGTAATTCGGCAGCGGAATGGTGTTGGCGACGGTCTGAACGGAAGGGTCCATCACCCAGATCGACGCGCCGATATTGATGACCGTCGCGGACGAGCGCATCAGAATGCCGGCGAAGAGGGAAGTCATCTCGATCATCAGGAACACGGCGAAGGTGATCCCGACCAGCAGCGCCGCGAACTTCGTGCGGTCGTTGACCAGCAGCTTGTAGGCGATCCGGAGAATCCCGCTTTCGAGCTCAAGGCGCATTCGAGGCTCGCTTGGATCGATCTGGTGCGCGACCGCGCAGCGGATTCGCGTAGCAGGTCATGTGGATCAACGGACCGAATATCCCCGTCCCTCGAGACAGCTCATCTGCGCACGGAGGTAGTCACTGCGCTTCGCGGCATCGGCCGCCCCCACCGGCGCGGCCGTGCCCGTCGCGCCGGGCACCGTCGGGTCGTACCCGCTCTGCTGAACCGCCCACTGGTGGCACTCGTACTGGTCCTTGGCCTGCTGATCGGAGGACTGTCCGTTCTTCGGGTAGACGAACAGCCGATCGCTCGTCGGGGCCCCGGTCGCGCCCGCGGTGTCGATGCCCTCGGGCGGCGCGACCACCTCGTATTCCTGCTGAGTGTCGTCCCAAAGATAGTAGGCGTCGTTGGCGTAGTAGTAGAGCACGCCGTACCACCAGAATGTCGTGTAGAACGGCGGCAGGAAGGGAACGAACATGCCGATCGGCGCTGCCCAGACGACCCAACGGTCGCGGTTCCAGCGATACCAGTTGCCGTTGTTGAAGCGGTATCGTCCGCCGTCGGGTCCGCGATATTCGCCGCCTCCCGCGGGCGGCTTGCGAGTCGAGTAGCCGCGGTTGTAGTAGTAATGATTGTGAGAGAAGCGGCTGTCTAGATGCTGGTGGGCGCCGCCGCCCATCGAGGTTGGCGCACGTCCACCGCCGCCCATCGGCGCTCCCGGGTGGCCGCCTCCGCGCTGGCCGAGCGCAGGAGTGCCGCCCGCGAGGGCGAGAGCTCCGACCAGCACCATGCACGTCCACGGAATCGCATGTCGTGTGGTGGTCATCTTGCGCACCTTTTGTCTCTGCTCCGTCGCTCGACGGGCCTCACATCCAAGATGCGGCATTTCTAACTTATGGATCCTTCCGACGATATCCGCAGAAACCACGACGGCTCATTGCCGCGCGCCGCAGTCCGCACTTCTTCGTATTTCATCCCGAGGCGAGCTCGTGCAGGGTCCGCTGCCTGAGCTCACGTCATCGAACCGCTTCATTCGGCAGAGGAGATTCGACCGCGCGCGAGGTCGCCGCCTCACATGGGGATACACAACGCCGACATTGCCGAGGCCTTCGCCGAGATCGGGGACCTGCTCGCCATCCAGGGCGATAATCCATTCCGTATTCGCGCTTACCGCCGCGCATCGCAGATCGTGAGAAGCCTGCCCCGCGAGCTCGCCGAGATGCACGACGCGAGCGAATACGAAGCCTTGCCGGGCATCGGCGCGGACCTCGCAGCGAAGATCGCGGAGCTCGTGAGAACCGGGCATCTCGACACCCTCGATGCGCTTCGCCGCAAGGTGCCATCGGGCGTGCGAGAGCTGCTGAGCCTCCCCGGAATGGGGCCGGTGCGCGTCCGCGCCCTCGCGAACAAGCTCCACGTTCGCAGCCGAGCCGATCTGGAGCGTGCCGTCGCGTCCGGGCGGCTCGAGAAGCTGCGTGGGTTTGGTCCGGCCCTGCAGTCCGGTTTGCAGACGGCGCTCGCCGTCCAGCCGGCCGCCGGCTCCGCCAAGCGGCTGCCTCTCTTCGTCGCGGCACAGTACGCCGAGCCGTTGCGGCGCTATCTGCAGTCCATTCCGGGCGTCGCACGGGTGGAGATCGCCGGCAGCTATCGCCGCCGCCGGGATACCGTCGGGGACCTCGATGTGCTCCTGTGCGCGCCGCCGGATGTGAATCCCTTCGATGCGCTCGGGCGGTATCCGGACCTGGGCACGCTCTCTGCCGCCGGAACCACCAAGGCGTCCGGCGTGCTGCGGAACGGGTTGCAGATCGACGTGCGAGTGGTGCCTCCCGAGAGCTTCGGGTCCGCGCTGCATTACTTTACCGGCAGCCGCGATCACGCCATCCGCATGCGCCGGCGCGCTCAGGAGCGCGGCTTGAAGCTGAACGAGTACGGATTGTTCCGGGGCACGGCTCGCATCGCAGGGGAGACGGAGGAGGATCTCTATCGGCGCCTCGGGCTTGCGTGGATTGCGCCGGAGCTGCGTGAGGATCGGGGCGAGATCGAGGCGGCCGAGAAAGGCACGCTGCCTCCGCTCATCGAGCGCGCGGATCTCAAAGGCGATCTGCACGTCCACACCGATGCCTCCGATGGACACGACTCGCTCGAGAAGATGGCCGCCGCCGCCCGCGAGCAGAAACTTGCGTACATTGCGATCACGGATCATGCGAAGCATCTGGGGATCGTGCACGGTCTCGACGCGGCAAGGCTGGAGCGGCAGGCGGCGGCGATCGACGCTCTCAATGAGAAGCTCCGCGACCTCGTGATCCTGAAGGGCGCCGAGGTCGACATCCTGGAGGATGGACGGCTTGCCCTGCCGGACTCCGTTCTCGCTCGGTTGGACGTCGTTGTCATCGCCATCCATGGCCATTTCGATCTCTCCGAGGCCAAGCAGACCGCGCGGGTGCTGCGTGCTCTCGAGCGACCTCACGTCTCGATCCTCGCTCACCCGAGCGGCCGGCTTCTCGGCGAGCGCGAGCCCTGCGCGCTCGACCTGGAGCGCGTGCTCGAGGCGGCGCGCGACCGGCCGTGCTATCTCGAGGTGAACGGCCAGCCCGCGCGCCTCGACCTCGACGACGTGCACGTGAAGGCGGCGCGCGATCGCGGCGTGCTGCTCTCGATCGCGAGCGATGCGCACTCGGCCGATCAGCTCGCCAACCTGGAGGGCGGAGTGCGCCAGGCGCGGCGCGGGTGGGCTCGAAAGGAGGATGTGCTCAACGCCTGCCCGCTCGGCGAGCTGCGCAAGCTTCTCCGCCGGACACGTCTGTAGCTCGGCCGCCCATCCACCGAACTTGCGCCGAGCTACGCGGCACAGAACAGGCTCAGTCGAGGATGACGTTCTCGGATGGCAACGCTGGCGCCGGTGGCCCGGCGACGCGTTCCCGCGTGACGACGTCGACTTCGAGCACTCGCTCGGCGCGCAGTGAATTGGCGATGAGACATGCGCGCTCGGCTCTCTCGAGCAAGGCACGCGCCGCGGCCGGATCGGCGCCTTGCGGAATCGTCAGGCGAGCGACCGTACGGCAGCGTGTGAACTGTGTGGTGCCCGCGGCACGCTCGAGGGTGCCCTCGGTGTGGCACTCGAGCGCGAGCCATTCGAATCGCGCGGCTCGTGCCACGGACCTGAAAGTCAGTACGAAGCAGTCCGCGATCGAGGCGCAGAGCAGAGTCTCCGGCGACCACACTCCACCTGGCCCATCGAACTCGGGCGGCGGCGCCGTCTCGAGGCTGATTGGAGCTCCCGCCGAGCGCACGGTCACCATGCCGGTCTGCGCGCCGCTCGCAGAAGCTGTGTAAAGGTGTGGATAGGGACGCATGATCGAGCTCCGCTTCGCGCAAAGCGTACTCGATGAAGCTTGGGCACGCGCCGCGCCCCGTGCCATTCGCGAATCTACGTATCCACGCCGGGCGTCGCCGCAGGCTACAGTTGAAACAACGTGTTGAAGGAGTCGGCTTCCATGATCTGGCGTCACGTCATGCTTGCGCTGCCCACGGTGCTCTCCGTGCCCGACCACGTGCTCGATCGAGCCGGACGCTTGGCCCGTGGCCTCAGTGCCGAGCTCGAGCTGTTCCATTGCGTGTACAGCGGCGAGCATGGCCGCACCGCTTTCGGCGAGGCCCGGAGCTCAATCATCCGCGAGCGAGTCGAGGAGAAGCGTCGCGACCTGGAGCGCGTCGCGGATCGGCTGCGCGATCAGAGCCTCGAAGTGAGCTCGAGAGTCCACTGGGATTTTCCGATCTACGAGGCGATCATCCGGGAGGTACTGCGCCACGGGCCTGACCTGCTCGTCGTGCCAGCGACGCATATCGGGCGGGCGGGTCCGCGAACGCTCTCCTACATGGAGGCGCGCCTCATCGAGGCATGTCCCTGTCCGCTCTTGCTTCTCAAGACGGACGAGGTGTTCTCGCGAGGGCCGGTCGTTGCGGCAGTCGATCCTCTTCATGCTCATGAGAAGCCCGCCGAGCTCGATGATGCGATCGTTGCGGCTGCGAAGACCCTCTCGTACGCGCTGTCTCCGGCTCCCGTGCACCTCTATCACGCCGTGGCGCCGCTCAGGTCCGGCCCGAACGGCCATGCGACGGGAGCAACGAGCGACGCCGAGCGCGACAAGTCGAACTGGGCCGCCCGCGACCAGGAGGTGCGACGGCTCGCGCACCGTCATGAGCTGTCCGATCATCTCGCGTACGTCGAGCTCGGCGAGGTGGAATCCGCTCTGCCGGCCTATGTCCGGGAGATGCAGGCGAGCGCCGTCGTGATGGGAGCAGTGTCGCGCTCGTACCCCGAGCGCGCGCTCTTTGGCTACACGGCCGAAAGAGTGCTCGATGCACACGACTGCGACGTGCTCATCGTCAAGCCGAAGGGATTTCGCACGCCGGTGAGCCGGCGGCCGCGACGCCCGAGTGCCGCTCGCGGCGTGCCGGCCGCTTCGCCCGCGGCGATCACCGGTGCGGGCTGAGTCTCTACACCTGCTCGGACTCGGCGTGCTCAACGCGATGTGGTACGAGATGCTCGAGGATCGCGGCGAGCGCGGACCCGTTGCCTCCGCGCAATCAGGGGAGTCCACGGCCTCGGCGGCGTCCGGGGCCCAGGGAGGCCAGTCATGAGCGTGAATCCCCTCGCCGGTAAGCCCGCGCCGCCGCCGCTCCTCGTCAATGTCCCGAGGCTCGTCACCGCATATTTCGCTGAGCTGCCGGATCCCTCGGTTCCCGATCAGCGGATCGCCTTCGGCACCTCCGGACACCGCGGAAGCTCCCTGCAGCACAGCTTCAACGAGCGCCACATCCTCGCGGTGAGCCAGGCGATCTGCGACCACCGCAAGCGCGAGGGGATCGACGGCCCTCTCTTTCTCGGGATGGACACCCATGCCCTGTCGGAGCCGGCGTTCGCGAGCGCGCTCGAGGTTCTCGCGGCGAACGGGGTGGACGTGATGATCGCCGAGCGCAGCGATTACACTCCGACGCCCGCGATCTCGCACGCCATCCTCACGCACAACCGGGGGCGCAGCGCCCAGCTTGCCGATGGCATCGTCATCACACCGTCACACAATCCTCCGGACAGCGGCGGATTCAAATACAACCCGCCGAGCGGAGGTCCCGCCGATGTGGCGGCGACGCGCTGGATCGAGGGCCGCGCCAACGAGCTGCTGGCGGCCAGCGCATCCAGCGCATCTAGCGCGGGCGCCGTGCGAAGAATCCCGTTCGAGCGCGCGCTCCGCAGCGCCACGACGCATCGGCACGACTATCTCGACGCCTATGTGGGCGATCTCGGGAACGTCATCGACATGCAGACGATCCGGGCCGCCGGCATCCGCCTGGGGGTCGATCCGCTCGGTGGCGCGGGCGTGCATTACTGGGCCGCGATCGCCGAGCGCTACGGCCTCGATCTCACCGTCACGAACGCGGCCGTCGATCCGACGTTCCGTTTCATGACGGTGGACTGGGATGGCCGCATCCGGATGGACCCCTCCTCGCCGTACGCGATGCGCGGGCTCGTCGGCCTCAAGGAGAGCTTCGACGTGGCTTTTGCCTGCGACACGGATCACGACCGGCACGGTATCGTCACCCGCAGCGGGGGGCTGCTGGCGCCCAACTCCTACCTCGCGGTCTGTGTGTCCTATCTGTTTCGCAACCGCCCGGAATGGGGCAAGGAATCCGCGGTCGGCAAGACGATCGTCTCGAGCATGATGATCGATCGGGCCGCCGCTGCCGTCGGCCGCCGGATCTATGAGACGCCGGTCGGCTTCAAATGGTTCGTCGAAGGACTGCTCGATGCCTCGCTCGGCTTCGCGGGGGAGGAGAGCGCCGGAGCCTCGCTCCTCGAGCGTGACGGGACAGTCTGGACCACCGACAAGGATGGTATCGCGCTCGCGTTGCTCGCCGCCGAGATCACCGCGCGTGAAGGCCGCGATCCGGCGGAACTCTACTGTTCGCTCACGCGCGATCTCGGCGATCCGGCGTACGAGCGAATCGATGCGCCGGCGACCCCCGAGCAGAAGCAGGTACTCGCGAAGCTTTCCGCGGAGCAAGTCCGGCGAACGCAACTCGCGGGAGAGCGTATCGAGCGCGTGCTGACGCGCGCTCCCGGCAATGGCGCGGACTTCGGCGGAGTGAAGGTCATCACGGCGAGCGGCTGGTTCGCCGCCCGTCCCTCCGGAACGGAGAACATCTACAAGATCTACGCGGAGAGCGTGCGCGGCGCCGAGCATCTGCGTTCCATCCTCGAGGAGGCGCAGGCGATCGTCGCGGAGGCCCTGGCTGCGGCACTATCGCAGAAGCGCGCGCCGTGACCGAATCGGCGGCGTGCGCGGTTTGACCACGAGGACCTCACAGGCGAGCCGGTCGAGCAGCTTCTCCGCCGTGTTGCCGATGTGCGCGCCGCGCCCGATTGCGGGTGGAGCGATCTCGGCACGCCGCAACGAGTGGCCGATGCGGTTTGCGAGTTGAAGCAGACGGGCCGTCCTACTCCCGCGCGCCGCTCCAGAGCGTTCCTGAGCCTGGCCGCGCCGGCCAGATGATAGTCGGCAGGGGCCGCGACCGGCACCCCCCGGCCATTACGTACTCATCCGTATATCCACTGGCACGGACGGCATCATCCTTGCGTGCATGTTGCCCGCTCGCCTGGCCCGAAGTCCGCAGGCGCGAAGGAGAACGGACGTGCGGTTCCATCCCGTGGCGCTCGGGGGAGGGCTGCCACACATCCCGAGCTGGCGCGATCTCGCCGCGGTGCTGCTCGTTCTCGGGATTCTGATTCTCGTCGGAGCGGGGATGGGCCAGATGCTGGTGCCGTTCACCCCCGCTCATCCGGCGCGCATCTCTCTCTCCCCCGCGGCGTTGCCCCTCTACTGCCTTCACACGACCCTGAGGATGCTGGTCGCCCTCGCCGCCTCGCTTCTCTTCACATTCACCTACGGGACGCTCGCCGCCAAGAGCCGCGCGGCGGAGAGGGTGCTGATCCCGCTGCTCGATGTGCTGCAGTCGGTGCCGGTGCTCGGCTATCTATCCTTCACCGTCGTCTTCTTCGTCTCGCTCTTCCCGGGAAGCGAGCTCGGCCCCGAGCTCGCGGCCATCTTCGCGATCTTCACGAGCCAGGCGTGGAACATGACCTTCAGCTTCTATCAGTCCCTGCGCATGGTTCCCGCCGACCTGGATGAGGCGAGCCGCAGCTTCCGCAGCTCGGCCTGGCAGCGCTTCTGGCGCCTGGAGGTGCCCTTCGCCATGCCCGGCCTCGTCTGGAACACGATGATGTCGATGTCCGGCGGCTGGTTCTTCGTCGTCGCTTGCGAGGCGATCGCGGTCGGCGACTTCCAGCTCGCGCTCCCCGGCGTCGGCTCTTACGTCGCTCGCGCGATCGAGGAGCGCGACCTGCGCGCGGTCGGGTGGGCCATCGTCGCGATGAGCGCCACGATCCTGCTGTACGATCAGCTGCTCTTCCGGCCGATGGTGGCGTGGGCGGACAAGTTCCGCTTCGAGCAAACCGCCGCCGGGACGGCGCCGAGAAGCTGGGTGCTCGCACTGCTGCGGGGATCGCGATGGCTCGCGCCGCTCGGGGTGGCGTGCGGCGCTGCGCTGGAGAGATCCGGGCGGCTGCGGCTCGGCATGCCGCGAAGACTCCGTCCGGCGATCCGCTGGGCGCTGCCGTCCCATACGATCGATATCGGGTGGCTCGCGCTGGCGCTCGCCGGCCTCGGGTATGCCGCCTGGGAGCTGTTGCACTCGGCGCGAGCCTCGCTCTCCTGGAGCGACGGGGCCACCGTTGCCGCGAACGGCGCCCTCACGCTGCTTCGGGTGCTCGTCCTGGTCGCTCTTGCCTCGCTCATCTGGGTTCCCGCCGGCATCGGCATCGGGCTGCGGCCGAAGCTGACCGGGATCGTTCAGCCGATCGCGCAGTTCCTCGCCGCCTTCCCCGCGAATCTGCTGTTCCCCGTCGCCGTCTTCCTGATCGTGAGATTTCATCTGGCTCCCAAGATCTGGCTGAGCCCTCTCATGATTCTCGGCACGCAGTGGTACATTCTCTTCAACGTCATTGCGGGAGCGAGCGCGTTTCCCGGAGATCTGCGCGAGGCGGCGGCGAGCCTGCGCGTGCGTCCCGGGCGCTGGTGGCGCGAGGTCATGCTTCCAGGGATCTTTCCGTACTACGTGACCGGCGCGATCACCGCCTCGGGCGGCGCGTGGAACGCGAGCATCGTCTCCGAGGCCGTGAGCTGGGGACCGACGACGCTCAGCGCTTCGGGGCTCGGCGCCTACATCGCGCGGATGACGGCAGCCGGTGACTATCCGCGCATCGCGCTCGGCATCGCCATGATGTCGGCGCTCGTCATCGTCATGAACCGGCTGCTGTGGCGTCCATTGTATGCCTTCGCCGAACGCCGAACGCGGCTCGCCTGAGCGCAGCCGCGCGTCCGGGCCCGCGCCCGCATCCGCACCGGCACCGGCGCCAGTGCCCGCAACCACGCCCGTGCCCATGACCGCATCCGCTCCCGTGCCCTCGCCCGGGCGGGGGCCGCCTGCGGTCCTCGAGCTCTGCAAGGTCTGCAAGGCATTCGCGAAGCCCTCCGGAAAGCCGCTTCCCGTGCTCGTGGACGTGGACCTGCGAGTGTGCGAAGGCGAGATCGTCGGACTTCTCGGACGCTCCGGCTCGGGCAAGTCCACGCTGCTCAGGATCGCCGCGGGCCTCATCGAGCCCACTTCGGGCCGAGTGCTCTATCGGGCGACGCCGCTGCAC
>JASHSR010000159.1 GCA_030038645.1 Gammaproteobacteria bacterium | reverse complement strand
ACGCCATCTTCACGCTCGACCCCGACGGCCGCATCACGAGCTGGAACGCGGGCGCGCGGCACATCAAGGGCTACGAGCCGCAAGAGATCATCGGCAGCCATTTCTCCCGCTTCTATCCGCCGGAGGCGATCGAGCGCGGCTGGCCCGACCACGAGCTGCGGGTCGCCGCGAGGGAAGGCCGGTTCGAGGATGAGGGCTGGCGCGTGCGCAAGGACGGCACGAGGTTCTGGGCCAACGTCGTGATCACGGCGCTGCGCGACGAGAGCGGCAGCCTCCGCGGCTTCTCGAAGATCACCCGCGACCTCTCGGAGCGCCGCCGCCAGGAGGAGGCGCTGCGGCAGAGCGAGGAGCGCTTCCGGCTGCTCGTCGAGGGCGTGCGCGACTACGCGATCTGCCTGCTCGATGCGGCGGGCTTCGTGACCGGCTGGAATGCGGGCGCCGAGCGCACCGAGGGATACCGCGCGGACGACATCCTCGGCAGGCACTTCTCCAACTTCTATCGTGCGGAGGATGTCGCGGCGGACCGTCCGTGGCGCGAGCTGATCGCCGCGAGGGATGCCGGCCACCTCGAGCTCGAGGGATGGAGAGTCCGCAAGGACGGCACGAGCTACTGGGCGAAGATCATTCTCACGCCGCTGCTCGACGCTCAGGGCGAGCTCTACGGGTACGCCCACCTCACGCAGGATATGACGCAGAAGCAGCGCACCGAGGCGCTCGAGAACGTCGCGAGCCGCATGAACGAGTTCGTCGCCATGCTGGCGCACGAGCTGAGGAACCCGCTCGCGCCCATCCGCAATGCGGTGAGCCTCATGGAGCGCAAGGGACTCGGCGATCCGGTGCTCGAGTCGATGCGTCAAGCGATCGACCGCCAGAGCCGGCATCTCGAGCGGATCGTCGGCGAGCTGCTCGACGTGAGCCGCGTCGCGCGCGGTCAGCTGACGCTCGAGAAGCGGCCCTTCGATCTCTCGGAAGTGGTCGCCCGGGCGGTCGAGGTCAGCCGTCCGACGCTCGAGGAGCGAGAGCACGAGCTGCACATCTCCGTCCCCGGCGAGCCGGTTCCCGTCCTGGGCGACGTGCTGCGCCTGACGCAGGTGCTCGTGAATCTGCTCAACAACGCGGCGAAGTACATGCACCCCCGAGGCCATATCTGGCTCACCGTCGTGCACAAGCCCGCGGCGGCGCGCGACCCCGCGAAGGCGCGCGACACTGCGGCGACGCGCGACCCTGCGAAGGCACGCACGCCCGCGGACGCGCGCGAGCCCGGCGAGGCGGAGATTCGCGTCCGCGACACCGGAGTCGGCATCCGGCCGGAGATGCTGAGCCGCATCTTCGAGCTCTTCGTCCAGGATCGCGACACACTCGATCAGGCGAACGGCGGCCTCGGCGTCGGCCTCGCGCTGGTGCGCCGCGTGGTGGAGATGCACGGCGGACACGTGGAAGCGCACAGCGAAGGCCGCAATCGAGGCAGCGAGTTCGTCGTCTACCTCCCCGCGCTGCAAGCGCAGGCCCCGGACGAGCCGGCGGAGCAGCCGGCGGAATCGACGGTCCCGCTTTCGCGTCACCGCATCATCGTCGCCGACGATAATGCCGACTCCGCGCACACTCTCGAGCTGCTCCTGCGCTCCATGGGCCAGGAGACTTGCGCGGCTTACGACGGCATCGCGGCGCTCGCAGCCGTCGAGACTTTCCATCCCGACATCGTCCTGCTCGACATCGGCATGCCGCGTCTGGACGGCTACGAAGTGGCGCGGCGCATTCGCGCCCGGCCGAGCGCCTCCGCGCTCACGCTCGTCGCCATCACCGGCTGGGGTCAGGAGGCCGATCGGCTGCGCGCCCGCGAGGCCGGCTTCGACCATCACTTCGTCAAGCCGGTGAGCGAGCTCGCGCTGCGGAAGCTGCTCGCTGTCTCGCCCGTGGGCCGCAACTCCGCCCCGAGTCAGAGCCCGTAGCGCGCTCGCGCGCGCCCCCGTCGCACCCACGGCTCACGCGCCATGGCGCGCCTCTACGTCTCGCGCGCTACCGCTCGCGCACGAACCGCTCGAGGATGCCGAGCGAGTAATGACGCGCGACCTCCCGGATGAATCGCGGGAAGTCGTGCGCCGAGCTCTCGTCCGCGGAGTCGGAGATCGTGCGGACCACGCCGAACGGCACGCCGTACTCCTCGCAGACCTGCGCGACGGCCGCGCCCTCCATCTCGACGCACGCGACGTGAGGCAGCCGGCTCCGCAGCTCCTCGACTTCGCGGGCGCTCGCGAAGAACTTGTCGCCGCTCGCGATGACGCCGCCGGCGACCTGCGGCGAGCGGATGCGGAACCACGCGAGCTCGCTCGGCGCGACGAGCGAATGCAGATCCTCGCGCACGAACTCGCGCGCGGCGCGCATCAAGCGGTCGCGGATCTGCGGGTCGGGCTCGATGACGGATTTGCCGAGCAACGGCACCTCGTAACGCGGGAAGATCGGACTCGGATCGAGGTCGTGCTGCAGTAATCCCGTTCCAATAACGACGTCTCCGATCGAGAGGCCATGCCGTACGCCACCCGCGACCCCGCTCAGCACGAGCCGGCTGATCGGGAACGAGGAGACGAGCTGCGTCACGGTGGCGGCCGCGGCCACCTTGCCCCAGCGCGAGAACACGGCGACGGCCTCCACTCCGTGGAACGCGCCTTCGTGAAACGTCCGCCGTCCGAGCTCGCGAGTCGTCGCATGCGCGAGCGACTCGACGACGAGCGAGATCTCCTCCTGCATGGCGCTGACGATGGCGAGCACGAGAACTCTTCGACAGTTTCGTATTGCGATGCGATGCTACAATGGATTTTATGAAAAAGCTGATCGGGATCATCGTGCTGCTCGCGATCGCGGCGGGCATCGCCTGGTATGCGGCGGGGCGCCAGCCGGGACCCCTCATCGCCATTACCTCGCCGCAGGCGGTCATCGGCCACTCCGGCGATCTCTCGGTGCAGATCGACACGCCCAGCGGCAAGCTGAGCAGCCTCGATGTGGTGCTCGAGCAAGGCACGACCCGCGTGCCGGTCTTCAGCCTGGAGGGACGCGGTCCCGCGGGCGGCACTGCGGAGCAGGGCACCGCCTCGCAGCTCGTGCGCCAAGGCCCCAACCGTCTGCTCCTCTCGCGCCCGATCGGCAAGCGGGAGATCCCGCAGCTCGTGCAGGGCAACGCGCAGATCATCGTCACGGCGTCCCGTCCCGTGCTGTTCGGATACCGGCGAGTGCAATCGACCGCGAGCCGTGCAGTTACGGTGGATCTGACACCACCGATCATCTCCGTCGTCTCGACGGGCCACTACATCAATCAGGGCGGCTCCGAGCTGGTGGTTTACCGAGTCTCACCGGCGAACGTCGCCTCGGGCGTGCAGGTGGGCCCCTACGAGTATCCCGGCTATCCCGCATCCGGCGCCCACATCGTCACCCACGACCCGGGGCTGCGCGTCGCATTCTTCGCGCTCCTGTGGAACCAGGACCCCAACACGCCCATCAGCCTCTACGCGCGCGACGATGCCGGCAACGAGGCCCACGCGACCTTCGACTATCGGGTATTTCCGAAGGCTTTCCGCCACAGCCGCATCAACATCAGCGACAGCTTCCTGCAGAAGGTCGTTCCGCCCATCCTTCAAAACAACCCCGGCTTCAAGGTGGCGGACCCCTCGAATCTGCTCGCCTCGTTCCTGCGTATCAACGGCGATCTGCGCCGCGAGGACGCCGCGGAGATTGCCGCGCTCGCGCGCGACACCGCACCCGAGATCCTCTGGCAGGGCCCGTTCAGGCAGCTCGTCGACTCGGCCGTCGAGGCCGGCTTCGCCGACCAGCGAACCTATGTTCACGACGGCGAAGTGATCGATCACCAGGTCCATCTGGGATACGACCTCGCCTCGACCGCGGGCGCACCGGTATACGCCGCCAATCGCGGCCGGGTGGTCCACGCCGGCTGGCTCGACATCTACGGCAACTGCGTCATCATCGATCACGGCATGGGCCTGCAGTCGCTCTACGGCCACATGGCGTCCGTCGAGGTGAAGGTGGGCCAGATGGTGGACAAGGGCACCGAGATCGGCCGCGAAGGCGAGACCGGCCTCGCCGGCGGCTACCACGTGCACTTCACGATGCTGCTCGACGGCAACGCCATCACGCCCATCGATTGGTGGAGCCCGAAATGGGTCCAGGACCGCATCCTCCGCAAGCTCGAGGAGGCGGGAGCTCCGGCGCCGCCCGCGGCCGGCCGCACGGCATCGCGTTAGTCGTTTGAAAGAGGCGGACGACTCCGCCCACGTCATCGATGTGGGCGACCTGCTCGGCTATGGAGGCAGTTGAGACGCGGTCACTGGATCCGAGTGCCCAGCACCGCGAGGAACTGCGCGAGCCACGCGGGATGCGCGGGCCACGCGGGAGCGGTGACGAGCGTGCCGTCCGTGACCGCCTGATCCATCGCGAGCGACACGTACTCCGCTCCCGCCAGCTTCACCTCGGCGGCGCACGCGGGATAGGCCGACACGCGCTTACCGCGGATGACGCCCGCCGCCGCGAGGATCTGCGCGCCGTGACAGATGGACGCGATGGGCTTGCCGGCGCGCGCGAAGTGTTGCACCAGCTCGATCACCTTCGCGTTCATACGGAGGTACTCCGGCGCGCGGCCGCCTGGAATCACGAGCGCGTCGTACTGCTCCGGCCTCGTCTCGGCGAAGGTCGCATTGAGCGTGAAGCGGTGGCCCGGCTTCTCGGAGTAGGTCTGCTGCCCCTCGAAGTCGTGCACCGCCGTCATTACGTACTCGCCGGCCTTCTTGTCGGGGCACACGGCATGGACGGTGTGCCCGGCCATTTGCAGGGCTTGGAACGGGACCATCGTCTCGTAGTCCTCCGCAAAATCGCCTGCGAGCAGCAGAATCTTCTTGCCCATGGCTTCCTCCTCGGGTCCCAGGTCCGCGGCCGAAGCTTACGACGGATTCCAGGGGGATCACAGCTCGTGGCGGTTCGCGCTCATCCGCAGGGACTGCGCGACTCGGGGACTCCGAGACAACGTCGAGCGGGACCCGCATAATTCACGCGCAAAGAGGTGGCGCGCAGCGCCCACCGCAGCCCGCCCGATCGGGCGGCGCACGTGAAACGGGGAACGCCGATGCACTTCAGGGTCTCTCTCTCCGCGGCTGTCCTGAGCGTCGCGGCCGCCATGGCGGCCGCCGCCTCGCCTGCGACCGCGGTCTCTTCCGGTCCCAGCGCCGCCGCCGTGAGCCCGGCCGCGCCCGGGTCTGGCCGACGCTCGGTCGACGGCGAGGTGGTGTTCCGCAGAGTCTGCGCGGCATGCCACCTCGGCCTCGCGCAGACGCCCGATGCCGGCGTGAATCCGTACGAGTCGAGGAGCCTCGGGCACGCGGTGCCGCGCGAGCTCCTGCACATGTACTCGCCCGAGGCGATCCTCAACGTCCTCACCAACGGCAAGATGCAGGCGCAAGGCGCGCTGCTCACCGCGCAAGAGCGCCGCGCCGTCGCGGAGTTCGCGAGCGGTCGCCGCTTCGGCGCGAAGCCGGAGGATCCCGCGCTCGAGGACGGCAAGCCCTGCGCCGATCCCGCGCCCATGTCGGATCCCGAGCGCGGAGCCCGCTGGAACGGCTGGGGCAACGGGATCGCCAACACGCGCTACCAACCACTGAGCCGCGGCGGCCTCACGGCCGCGGACCTCCCGCGCCTGAGGCTCGAATGGGCCTTTGGATTCGTGAACGTCGCGTCGGTCCGCAGCCAGCCGGCGGTCGTCGGTGGCCGGCTCTTCGTGGCGAGCGAGAACGGCCGGGTGCACGCTCTCAATGCGAGGACGGGCTGCACCTATTGGAGCTTCAAGGCCGAGGCGGGGGTCGCCACCGCGCTCTCCGTCGGCCGCTACCGGAGCGCGGCCGGCTCGCGCGGCTATGCCGTGTACTTCGGAGACCGAAAGGCCAACGTCTACGCGGTGGACGCGCAGAGCGGGCGGCTGATCTGGACGCGCAAGGTGGACTCGCATCCCGCCGCTTCCCTCACCGGCTCGCCGACGGTCTATGACGGCCGCGTGTTCGTGCCCGTGCAGGGCATCGGCGAGGAGAGCAGGGCGACGAGCGGCGATTACGCCTGCTGCACCTTCCGCGGCAGCGTCTCGGCGCTCGATGCGAGCACCGGCCGAGTCGTTTGGAAGACGTACACCGTCGCTCCGAGCCGGCCGCGAGCGAAGAGCAAGGACGGCGTCGAGATGTACGGCCCCGCCGGAGGGGGAATCTGGTCCGCGCCGACCGTCGATCCCCAGCGCGGCCTCCTCTACGTCGCGACCGGCAACGGCTACGCGGGTCCGCCGCAGCCCACGACGGATGCCGTGATGGCTCTCGACCTGCGCACGGGCGCCGTGCGGTGGGCGCGCCAAGTGCTCGCGGGCGACATCTGGGTCATGGGCTGCAACGCTCACAACCCGCCCGACAATCCCGCGTGTCCTGCGACGCTCGGGGCGGACTACGACTTCTCGGCCTCGCCCGCCCTTGCGCGCGTCGGAGCGCGCGAGCTGCTCGTGCTGCCGCAGAAGTCCGGCCTCGCGTTCGCGCTCGATCCGGACCACGAGGGCCGGATCGTCTGGCGCTATCGCATCGGCCGCGGCAGCGGCCTCGGCGGCGAGTGGGGCGCCGCGATCGAGGGCGGCGTCGCGTATTTCGGCGTCGCGGATCTGCTGACGCAGACCCCGGGCGGCATGCGGGCCGTGAGGCTGGCCGACGGCACGGCGCTCTGGCGCAAGTCCCCTCCGAAGCCGCTGTGCGGCACTCGCTTGGGCTGCAGCGTCGGACAGGGCGCGGCGCTCACCGCGATCCCCGGCGCGGTGCTGAGCGGAGCCCTCGACGGCGGCCTGCGCGCCTATTCCACGCGCGACGGCCGGATTCTTTGGATCTACGACTGCAATCGCGCATTCAAGACGGTGAACGGCGTGCCGGCGCACGGGGGCGCGATGGATGGTCCCGGCCCCGTCGTCGCAGGCGGCATGCTCTACGTGAATTCGGGAAACGGCGGCCTGATGGGAAGCCCCGGCAACGTGCTCCTCGCCTTCGGCCTGCCGGGACATTGAGCGAACGGCAGAGCGCCGGGGCCCATGAGGAGCCCCGGCGCGCCGTGCGAAGCGGCCTCAGCCGAGCTGCACCGGCACGAATTCCCTCACGTCTCCGTGCTGGACGAGCAGCGCGATCGCGTTCTCGTTTCCACGCTCGCGAATCACCCGCCGCAGCTGATTGACGCTCGAGAGCGGCACGCCATCGGCCGACAGCACGATGTCTCCCGGCTGAATGCCGGCGTCCGCCGCCGGACCGGTTGAGTGCTCGACGAGCAGCCCGGACGGCACGCCCGCTTGCTGCCGCTCATCCGGCGTCAGGGGACGGACCTCGAGCCCGAGCCTTCCATGCCCGGTGCCGGCATTGCTCGCCGTGATCTCGCCCGGCTGCGCCGCGTTGCCGAGCTTCACGCTGAGCGTGAGCGGCCGGCCGCTGCGCCAAATCTCGAGCTTCGCAACCGAGCCCGGCGACGACATACCCACTGCGGCGGCGAGCGCTCCGGAGTCGGCGACTTTGTTGCCGTTGAACTCGAGGATCACATCGCCGGCTTTGATGCCCGCCTGCGCCGCGGCGCTGTCCGGCTCGACCTTGGCGACGAGCGCGCCGCCCGGCGCGCTCAGCCCGAACGATCCGGCGAGCGCTTGGTTCACGGGCTGCACTTCGACGCCGAGCCGAGCGTGCTCCACCTTGCCGTGCTCGAGGATCTGCTGCTCGACGCTCGCCGCGACGTTGATCGGGATGGCGAAGGAGACGCCCTCGAACCCGCCGGTGTTGCTGTAGATCTGCGAGTTGATGCCGACGACGTTGCCGTGCTCGTCGAACAGCGGGCCGCCCGAGTTGCCGGGGTTGACCGCCACGTCCGTCTGGATGAACGGCACATAGGAGTTATCCGCGTTGTCCTGTAGCGATCGGCCGATCGCGCTCACGATGCCGGCTGTCGCGCTCTCCTCGAGCCCGTACGGCGCGCCGAGCGCCAGCACGTAGTTTCCGACCTGAAGGTTCGAGGAGTTGCCGAGCCGCACGGTCGGCAGATTCTTCGCATCGATCTTCAGCACCGCAACGTCCGTCGGGATGTCGAGCCCGACGACCTTCGCGCGATATTCGGTACCGTCCGCGAGCTTCACGGTCACGTGCGTCGCGTTGCGCACCACGTGAGCGTTCGTGAGGATCACGCCGTCCGACCGCACGATGAATCCCGAGCCGAGACTCTGCACCGGCACGTTCTGCGGCCTGGGCAGATCGCGGAAGAACTGGAAGAACGGGTCGTTGTTGAACGGCGAGTTGTCCCCGAAGATCCCCTGGTCCTGATAGTCGCGGTGCTCGACGCTGCGGGACGTGATGGTCACGACCGCCGCCCGGTTCTCGGCGACGATCGCCGTGTAATTGGGCGCGTAGGCGAGTGGGATCGGGGCGTGAGCCGCGGACGATGGGGCGGGCACCGCCGTCGCGGCGCTCGCCGAGCTGAAGAGCGCGGGCGTCAGCCACCCGGCCGCCGCGCCGCAGGCGAGCAGCCCGCTCGCGGTCAGGACGAGAGTCGTTCTCCTGAATTGCATGGCAGATACCTCCGTCGGAAGCCTTGGAGGCGAGCGTGCATGCCGCGGCTTAAGAGAACCTTAAGCCCCGGTCGGGGGAAACTCCACCGTGACCCGCAGGCCGTGCGGCTGCGCATCCCCGAGGCTCACGCGGGCGCCGTGCCGATCTGTGATCGCCTTCACGATGGCGAGGCCGAGCCCCGTGCCGCCGTCCGCCGCGTCGG
>JASHSR010000158.1 GCA_030038645.1 Gammaproteobacteria bacterium | reverse complement strand
ACCACTACCAATTCGCGCCCGACAAGTGATGGGAGCGCGCGGGTCGCGCGCGGACCCTCGCCGACAGGCTCGTACCCGAGGAGGCGCACCATGAGTCTTCACACCCGTAGACGGATCCATGACGCCGCGCTCGGCGGCGCGGCCGCCATGGCGCTGCTCTGGGCCGCGTGCAGCGGCGGCGCTTGCTACGGCGCCGCGGGCGCGCAAGCCGCGACGACGCCGGAAGCAGCGAGCTCGGTTCCGCGCCTCGCGAACGGCCATCCCGACCTCAACGGGACCTGGGACAACGGCTCGGGGATCGGCTTTCTCCATCCGGAGCAGCTTGCCGGCGGGTCGGTGTGCGTGGCCGGCTGCGGGCCGGCGCCCGCGCCGCGCCCCGTGGCGGCTCGGGCGGCACCGCGCCCGCGGCCGAACTTCCCGCACTACAAGCCGCAGTTCCTCGCGAAGGTGAAGTGGCTGAGCGACCACCAGCTGCAGCAGGATGGGGTGCTGCATTGCCGCTCGCCGGGCCTGCCCCGCATCGGGCCTCCGGACAAGATCGTGCAGATTCCGGGTCAGGTCGTCTTCCTCTATGACGATGTCTCCGGCGCGTTCTGGCGAATCATCCCGACCGACGGCCGGCCGCATCGCACCGACGTGGAGGACAGCACGCTCGGGGATGGCGTCGGACATTGGGAAGGAGACACGCTGGTCGTGGACAGCACGCGCTTCACCGACAACACCTGGCTCACCGACAATGGCGCGTTCCATACGCGCTCGATGCACGTGATCGAGCGCTTGCGCCGGGTGGGCGATACGATCGAGTGGCAGGCGACGGTCGAGGACCCGACCGTGCTCGTGGAGCCGTGGAAGACCGACCTGCGCATCGCAACGCTCACCCACGAGGAGCTGGTCGAGCCGACGCCCTGCATCGACCGGGACATCTCGCACGTCGTCGACAACACGCACCACGACAATCCGCGCTGAGCGCGCCCGCCCTCAGAACTTGTAAACGCCCTGCAGCGCGATCTCCGAGAGGCTGTCGGCGAGGACGGGAAGCGAGGCGTACGAGCCGAGCGCGGGGTCGCTGCGATAGAAGAGGCGCGTCTGCGCCGAGTCGTAGCGGCCTTCCAGGCGCAGCTCGAAGTGGCTCGTCGGGTCGTAGCCGAAGGTGAGCGTGCCTTCCCAGAGGTGCTGCCCGTCCGCCGCCCCGGTGATCAGGCCGTCCTCGTCGTCGAGGTATTCGGCTCGCAGCGACACGCGCCACTGCGCATTGAGCTGGTAGTTCACGTACCCGGCCAAGCCGTCCCACGTTGCCGTGGGGGTGCCGATGCCGCCGGCCTGTTGCTGCTGGTCCCAGTCGTAGTTGACGATGAAGGTGAGCGCCGAGGTGGCATTGTAGGTGGCCACGACGTCGAGCAGCGTCCGATCCCCGTTGACGAGGATCGTGGTGCCGGGCAGGTACTCCGTCTTGCCGAAGTACGCCGAGGTCGAGAGCGAGAAGAGCTTGTTCGGCGTCCAGGCGATGCCCGCCTCGCCGGTCTTCGAGCCGTACGAGGTGGACGTGACGTTCCACCCGTTGTTGATTCCGGCGATCAAGCTGAGCGTGCCGGTGACGGCGTACGTCGCGCGCACGCCCGTGTGGTCCAAGGGCTCGCACTCGGTAAACAGCAGGGAGCGCGAGAAATTGGTGTTCTGCGTCGGGTTGATGACCTCGGCGCCCGCGAGCGTCACGAACTTGCCGGCGATCACCGTGAGCGGGCCGCTCGCGTACTGCAGGAAAGCCTGCCGCGCATCGAAGGTGTTGTCGTGGCCGTCCTCCGCGAGGTGCAGGATCCTCGCGTCCTCACCGGCGATGAGATCGACCAGCGCGCCGAAGCCCTGCTTCGGCTGATAGGCGACCTGAAAGCCCGCCTCATCGACCTGAAACGTATCGTGCTGGATGTCGAACTGGTGGATGTTGAAGGGATAGCCGTTCGACGCGTAGTAGGACGCCGCCACGTAGCCGTTGGCCGTGATTCCCCAGGCGGTGAGCGTATCGGCCCAGCTCGGAACCGCGGGAGCCGCGGCGGGCGCGTCGGCCGCGAGCAGCAAGCGTGGCACCGCTGCAACGAATGCAGCCGTCAAAGCCCCGATGGTTTTGCGCATGATGAGTGGAGACCTCGTGCTGTTGAGAGCGATTCAAATGGCGGCAATGCGGCTTTGGCGGGGCAGGGTGCAACCGCTGTGCCAAAAAAAATTCCCCTGCGAATGCAGGGGCTTACGTACTGCCGACCGGAGGCGCGAGGCCGTGGCGCACCAGATCGGGTCAGTGGACTGCACCGCGTGTTCCATGTTAGAGCGGCGCGTGTGAGCTCGGTGTGAGAGTATTTGCGTGTCGATACCGCATCACGAGAGGCGCCGGGCGCGGCGGGCGACCCGCCGGCTGGCGGCCTGTCACGATCGAGCTCGCCGGGATCGAGCCCGGGCTCGGCGCTTGCGACACCCGTGCACGCGCCCGGACGGCGCGAGAGTACGTGCGCGAGAAGCATGTGAGGGCTCGTGCGGATGGCAGGGGATGAGAGATATTTCGACGACCGAGCGGATGCGGGCCGCTGCTTGGCGCGCGAGCTCCTGCCGTACGCGGGCCTGCGCGAGACGCTCGTTCTCGCGCTGCCTCGCGGCGGTGTGCCGGTCGCCTACGAAGTCGCGCGCGCGCTCGACGCGGAGCTCGACGTGTTCCTGGTGCGCAAGCTCGGCGTGCCGGGGCACGAGGAGCTCGCGATGGGCGCGATCGCTTCGGGCGGCGTGCGCGTGATCAATGAAGGCGTCGTGCAGGCCTTGCGCATTCCCGCCTCGACCATCGATGCGGTGGCCGCCGCGGAGCAGGACACGCTCGAGCGTCGCGAGCGCTTCTATCGCGGCGACAGTCCGCGGCCGAGCGTGCGCGGCCGGATCGTGATCCTGGTGGACGACGGGCTCGCGACGGGCGCGTCGATGCGCGCCGCGCTCGAGGCGCTCGGCAGCGAGGAGCCCAAGCGGCTCATCGCCGCCGTGCCGGTCGCGCCGGCCGAGATCTGCGAGGAGCTGCGCGCCGACGCGGACGAGGTCGTCTGCGTGGCGACGCCTCCCGGGTTCTACGGGGTGGGCCAGTGGTATCGGGACTTCTCCCAAACGACGGACGATGAGGTCCGGGACCTGCTCGCGCGCACGGCGCGCCGCCCCGAGGGTCGCTCATCGAGCGCCGCCGGCGCTCACGGTGTGCTGAATCGCGGAGGGCACTCATGAACGTGGGATTCATCGGTCTCGGGCAAATGGGCCGGGCGATCGCCACGAATCTCGCGCGCGCCGGGCATCGGCTGACCGTGTGGAACCGCTCGCCGGGACCGGTCGAGCCACTCGTTGCCCTCGGCGCCGAGGCGGCGGCCCGACCTCGCGACGCGGCCCGCGCGGACGTGCTCATGACCATGCTCGCGGACGACGAGGCGGTGCGCTCCGTTCTGCTCGAGCAGGGCGCGCTCGAGGGCGCCCGGCCGGGGCTCGTGCACGTCAACCTCGCGACGGTGTCCGTGGCGCTCGCCCGCGAGCTCGCGCGCCTGCACCGCGAGCGCGGCCTCGCGTACGTCGCTGCGCCGGTCTTCGGGCGCCCCGACGTGGCCCGCGAGGCGAAGCTCAACGTCGTCGTCGCCGGAGAATCCTCCGCCGTCTCGCGCGTCGAGCCGCTGCTGAAGGCGATCGGGCAGCGGCTGTGGCCCGTCGGGAGCGAGCCCGAGCGGGCGAACGTCGTGAAGCTCGCGGGCAACTTCATGATCGCGAGCGCGCTCGAGACGATGGGCGAGGCGGTCGCGCTCGCGCGCGCGTACAGCGTCGAGGGCGCTCAGCTCCTCGAGATCCTGACGAGCACGCTGTTCGCATCGCCCGTCTACCAGGGCTACGGTCGGCTCATCGCCGAGCAGCGCTTCGAGCCCGCCTCGTTTCGCATGCAGCTCGGGCTGAAGGACGTGCGGCTCGCCCTGCACGCCGGAGAGGCCGCGCACGTGCCGATGCCGTTCGCGAGCGTCCTGCGCGACAACCTGCTTGCGGCCGTCGCCGCCGGCGAGGCCGACCTCGACTGGGCGGCCCTCGCGCGCATCGCCTCGCGCCGCGCCGGGCTGCCCTGATGGCGCTCGCCGCCGTCGCCCGCGTCGTAGCCGCGAGCCCCGCGCTATGAGGGTCCTCGGCCGAGCCCAGATCCACGCCGCGGCGGCCGGCGTGATGCTCGTCGCGGGGCTCTTGGCCGCCTGTCGGCCGCCGGCGAAGCCGCCCACGAGGCGGCCGGTGCCCGAGCACACCCGGCCTCCGGCTCCGCAGGCGCGCCCCGCGGGCGCATTCGCCCCTGCGCAAGCGCCAGCCCGGCATCCGGAGGCTCAGGGTCGGTCCGCGCCGTAACGGCTCTCTTGACAATACATCAGTCTCGGAGCTGCGCCCGCAATCTGGTAAAGTGGCCGCGGCGAGGCCGCGCCCGCGCGCCTCGGGGATGGTCACAACACAGGACCCCGAGCATGAGCTACACCATCAATGTGAACGGCAAGGCCGAGACGGTCGATGTGGAGGGCAGTACCCCGCTTCTGTGGGTGCTGCGGGACGTGCTGGACCTCAAAGGCAGCAAGTTCGGCTGCGGAATGGGCCTATGCGGCGCCTGCACGGTGCACCTCAACGGCATGCCGACCCGCTCCTGCATCACCCCCGTCTCGATGGTCGGCTCGGCGGCCGTGACCACCATCGAGGGCGTCGGCGCGAGCCCGGTCGGCCAGAAGGTGCGCGACGCCTGGGTCGCGCTCGACGTGCCCCAGTGCGGATACTGTCAGGCCGGCCAGATCATGGCGGCCACTGCGCTCCTCACCAGCAAGCCTCGCCCGACGGACGGGGACATCGACGATGCGATGAGCGGCAATCTCTGCCGCTGCTACACCTATACCCGCATCCGCGCCGCCATCAAGCAGGCGGCGGGCCTGCCCACCGCGGACACGAGGGAGGTTTGACCATGGCACGCCTGCGCGCTGTCGAGACGTTCGAGAAGGGCCCCGGCGCCAATCGTGCCGGCCGCGAACCGGTGTCGCGCCGAGCCTTCCTCGTCGCGAGCGCCGCCGCGGGTGGCGGTCTGCTCATCAATTTCAGCGTGCCCGTGTTTGCCGAGGCGGCGAGCGGGCCGCGGCGCCGTTACACCCTGAACGCCTACATCCAGATCGACCCCGACAACACCGTCACCATCATGTCGAAGTGCCCGGAGATCGGGCAGGGCGTGAAGACATCGCTTCCGATGATCATCGCGGAGGAGCTCGACGCGGACTGGAAGAACGTCGTGACCGAGCAGGCGCCGCTCGACCCGAGGGCGTACGGCGCGCAGTTCGCGGGCGGCAGCTTCGCGACACCGATGAATTACGAGCCGCTGCGGCGCGTCGGGGCGGCGGCGCGCGAGATGCTCGTCACCGCGGCGGCGCAAGCCTGGGGAATCAAGGCGGATCGGTGCGACACGGCGATCGCGGGGTACGTGCGGCACACGGGGACGGGACGCAAGCTGAGCTACGGCGCGCTGGCTGCCCGAGCCTCGAGGATCAAGCCGCCCGACATGCGGAGCGTCAGAGTCAAGGACCCCAAGGACTTCCGGATCATCGGCAAGCCGATAACCGGCGTCGACAACCCGCTCATCGTCACGGGCAAGCCGCTCTTCGGGATCGACATGTCGCTGCCGGGGATGAAGTACGCGGTATTCGAGAAGTGCCCGGTGTTCGGCGGCAAGCCCGTCAGCGCGAACCTCGATGCGATCAAGGCGCTGCCCGGCGTCCACGACGCGTTCATCGTCCCGGGCGCGCGTCCGACCGGGCTTCCGGACGGCATGGCCATCACGTTGCAGGATGGCATCGCGATCATCGGCGACACGTGGTGGGCCGCCAACGCGGCGCTCGACAAGCTGATCGTTGAGTGGGACGAGGGCCCGGTCGCGAGCGAGAGCACCGAGCAGTTCGATCGGATGGCGACCGACCTCTCCACCAAGCCGCCGGGGAAGATCTTCCGGCACGACGGCGATGTCGAGAAGGCCTTCGCGAGCGCCGCGAAGGTGATCGAGGGGCACTATGCGTACCCGCTGGTTGCGCACACGCCGCTCGAGCCCATGAACTCCACGGCGCGGTACGCCGACGGCAAGGTCGAGGTGTGGGCGCCTACGCAGAACCCTGGGGCGGGCCAGGGCGCGGTCGCAAAGATCCTCGGCATTCCCCCGAGCAACGTGACGGTGCACATGACGCGCGCCGGCGGCGGATTCGGCCGGCGGCTCGGCACGGAGTACATGGTCGAGGCGGCCGTCCTCTCCAAGATGACGGGCGTGCCCATCAAGGTGCTGAGGAACCGCAAGCAAGACATCCAGCACGAGTTCTACCGGCCCGCGGGCTACCACTACTTCAAGGCCGGCATCGACTCCGCGGGAACGCTCGTCGCGTTCCGCGACCACTTCGTCACGTTCACGAGCGACGGCGAGAAGGTCTCGAACAGCGCCGACATGGCGCCCGATGAGTTCCCGGCGCGCTTCGTGCCGAACCTCGAGTACGGCAGGTCGATGATCCTGCTCGGCGTGCCCACGGGCCCGATGCGGGCTCCGCAGAGCAACGCGCTCGGCTATGCGTTCCAGTCCTTCCTCGACGAGGTGGCGGTCGCGGCCGGCAAGGACCCGCTTCAGTTCCGCATCGACCTGTTCAACACGCCGCACCTCGTCCCGAACCCGCCTCCACCCCGGGGCCCGGGCGGGCGCAGACGCGGCGGCGGCCTCTTTGGAATGATGCCGGGGTTCGACCCGAAGCGTGCGGTCGGCGTGCTCGAGCTGGTCCGCGACAAGTCGGGGTGGGGGCAGCGCAAGCTGCCGCCGCGCACCGGCATGGGCGTCGCTTTCTACTACAGCCATCTCGGCTACATCGCCGAGGTGATGCAGGTGACGGTCGCGCCGGAGGGTACCGTGAAGGTCGACCAGGTCTGGCTCGCGGCGGATGTCGGCCGGCAGATCGTCAATCCGAGCGGCGCGCTCAATCAGCTGCAAGGCGGCGCGCTCGACGGTATCTCCCAGGCGCTGGGGCAGGCGATCACGATCGATCGCGGGCGCGTGGTACAGACCAACTTCGACGACTACCAGCTGCTGCGCATGAACCAGGCGCCGCCGGTCGAAGTGCACTTCAACATCACGGATAACATGGTGACCGGGCTCGGCGAGCCGGCCGTTCCGCCCGCCCCGCCGGCGCTGTGCAACGCGATCGCCGCGGCGACGGGCAAGCGGATTCGCAAGCTCCCGGTCGACCCGGCGATGCTGGTCGCAACCTGAAGCGCCTTCCACGCTCTCCGGGCAGCCCGCCCGGAGAGCGGCGTCTGCCGCGCCCGCCGCTTGCTGCTGGAGGGGATGACGCGTGAGCGGGCCGCATAACGCCCAAACGGCCGCCGAGGCCTTCCTTGCCGCGCTCGCGCGGCGCGGCGTCGAGTACCTGTACGTCAATGCCGGGACGGACTTCGCCTCGATCGTCGAGGCGTACGCGCGACGGGAGCTCTCTCGCCTCGACTTTCCGACCCCGGTCATCTGCCCGCACGAGAATCTCGCGGTCGGGATGGCCCACGGCTATGCGCTCGCGACCGGCCGGCCGCAGGCCGTGATGGTTCACGTGAGCGTCGGGACGGCCAACTGCGTCTGCGGGATGCTCAACGCGGCGCGCGATCAGGTTCCGCTCCTGCTCGCGGCCGGCCGCACGCCGCTCTACGAGAAAGGCCGCCGCGGCGCGCGCAACGCGAACATCCACTGGGCCCAGGAGATGTTCGACCAGGCCGGCATGGTGCGCGAGCTCGTCAAGTGGGATTACGAGCTGCGCGATGCGGCGCAGGCCGACATCGTGGTCGATCGGGCGCTCGCGATCGCGCGGACCGCTCCGCAAGGGCCCGTCTATCTCACGCTGCCGCGTGAGGTGCTCGCGCAGGAGCTCGCGGGCGTCGAGATGCTCGAATCCGCGGCCGCCGCGGCGCGCGCGCCGGCGCCCGAGCCGGACGCGATCGAGCGGCTGGCCGAGCTCATCGCGGCCGCCGAGCTCCCGGTCATCATTACCTCCGCCTCGGGCGGCTCGCGCGAGACCGTGCAGGCGCTCGGCCGGCTCGTGAGCCGCTTCGGCATCGGCGTGGTCGAGTACCGCGCGCGACGTCTGTGCCTGCCCTCGAGCCATCCCCTGCACCTCGGCACGGACAACCGCCCGGCGCTCGAGAGAGCAGACCTGATCATCGTGCTCGAGTCGGATGTGCCCTGGATGCCGGCGAACGGCGAGGAGCCGAGGCGCGAGGCTCGCATCGTCCACGTCGGCGTCGATCCGCTCTTCGCGCGCTATCCCATCCGCTCCTTCCGTTCCGACCTGACGCTCGCGACGGCCGTCCCCGAGCTCCTGCCGCCTCTCACGGCCGCGCTCGAGCGGCGCGCCGCCTCGGGCGCGCGCGGATTCGAGGATCGCGCGCGCCGCATCGCGGAGATCGCCACCGCGCGGCGCGAGCAAGTCGGCGCGCGGCGGTGGCAGGTCGCGGCCGAGCGCCGCATGACCCGCGCGTGGGTGAGCCACTGCCTGGCCGAGGTCGCGCCGCAGGAGGCGATCCTCGTCAACGAGTACTGGATCGATCGCGAGATGCTGGACCGCGAGCTCGCCGGAACGTACTTCGCGACGCCTCCATCCGGAGGACTCGGCTGGGGGCTGCCCGTCGCGCTCGGCATGAGTCAGGCGGCTCCCGATCGCCTGGTGATCGCGGCGGTCGGGGACGGCTCGTACGTCTTCGCCAATCCCGCCGCCTGCCATCAGGCCGCGGCCGCGAACGGCCTGCCGGTGC
>JASHSR010000157.1 GCA_030038645.1 Gammaproteobacteria bacterium | reverse complement strand
CCACAAGGGGCTGCTCACGTTTGCCGTCGCGCACATCGTCGGCTTCTGCCGCTCGCGCCCGGACGTCACGCGTCCCGATCTGCAGTTTCACATGATGGCGGCGTCCATGGATCTCGAGATCCTCGGCAAGACCCAGGCCCTCGTGCTCGAGCGCGAGCCCGGCCTCACCTGCACGCCGTGCCAGATTCGTCCGGAATCGCGGGGCTCCGTGCACATCAAATCGCCGGACGCCGTGGTCTATCCTCGCATCGTTCCCAACTACCTGTCCGATCCGGTCGACAAGGCGACGGCCATCGCCGGACTGAAGTGGGCGCGCAAGATCATGGGCCAGCCCGCGATCGTGCCGTACCTCGCTCAACCCGGCGATCCCTTCGGCGACACGGACGAGAGCATGCTCGCTTACTGCCGCGTCGCGGGCGCGACGCTCTATCACGCGGTCGGGACCTGCAAGATGGGCCACGATCCGCTCGCGGTGGTCGATCCGCAGCTCAGAGTCCACGGCGTGGAGCGCCTGCGGGTGGTGGACGCGTCCATCATGCCGCGCATCAGCTCGGGCAACACCAACGCCCCGACAGCCATGATCGCCGAGAAGGGCTCCGATCTGATCCTCGGCAAGGTCGCCGCCGCCGCGTAGTCGGCTCTCGGACGGCGGCGCGCCGCCGCTACGCCCGCCGGGGCGGCGGAGGCGCCTGTCCGATGTGCGCCGAGTACCGGTATCGGGGCAGCACCAGCCAGATCACGCCCGCGACGAGCGGCGTGAAGACCATCAGAACGAAGGCGAGATGGTACGAGTGCGTGCGGTCGTAGATCGCGCCGACGAACGGGGTGGAGAAGGCCGAGACCGGATTGATGATCATGTACTGGACGGCCGCGATCTCGGTGAAGGCGGCGAGCCCGAAGTAGCGGGTCTGGAAGTACGTTCCCATCGGCCGGTAGGCGTTGAGGGCGAAGCCCCCGAGCGCCATCGCGACGATGAGCACCGGCAGCCCGCCGCGTGAGGCCGTCACGACCATCAGCAAGAACGCGCCGAGCGCCGAGAGAGCGCTGAACGGCGCGGCGACCTTCGTCGTGAAGAAGCGGTCCACCAGATAGCCGCCGACGAGTGTTCCGCCGAGGCCGACGAGCGTCGAGAGCGACGTCATCTCCACCGCGAGCGTCTGGCTGAACCCCTTGCCGATCAGAGCCGGCACGAGGTGCGACATCACGCCCGTCGCGATCACCATGCCCGCCATCCCGGCGAGCGTGATCAGCCAGAAGACCCCGTCGCGCAGCGCCTGTTTGATGCTCATGCCCTCGAGCGCGGGCGCCGAGGCGGAGGCCTTCGAGGCCGCCTGGCCCGGCTCCTCGAGCGTGAAGTACAGGAGCGGGATGATCGCGAGGATGAGCGCGCCGAACACGAGGTACATGGCGCGCCAGCCGAATCGGAGCAGGAGCGCGTTGGTCATCAGCGGCACCAGCGCGGCGGCGACGGTCGATTCGGCGCCGAGGATCGCGAGCGCCTTGCCCCGGTTCTGCGTGAACAGCGCGGCGACGAGTTTCAGATAGGCGACGCCCGTCGACCCGAAGATGCCGAGCAGCGCGTAGTACGCATAGAGCTGCGCGAGGCTCGCCGTCTGCAGCGACATGGCGAGCGTCACGAGCCCGACGACCGCGGTGCCGATCAGAATGACGGGCCGGATGCCGAACTTGTCCGCGATGCGCCCGATCGGCCAGAGGCTCGCGGCGCCGAAGATGAAGATGAACGTCGTTGCAAAGGAGAACTCGGTGCGCGTCCAGCCGAAATGCTTCGTGAACGGGATGATGAGCAGGGTGAACGCGCTGTACGGCAGCAGGCTCGTCGCGAAGGTCTGGCCGATCAGGATGGCCGCGGCGATTTTGAGCTTGCGCGGGGAGAAATCGCCTTCGTAGGCGGGCTTGCAAGACCTGTGGCGATGGGTAGAGGCAAGTATCGTGCTCACGGTCCGTGCGCAAAGCGTCAAGCCTCGGCGGACCGGCACGAGCATCGCGGCTGCAAGCCTCGACTCTCGCGCGCGGGGACCGCGCGCCGCTCCGCGGCGCCGCGAGCGTCCCGACGCAAACGTGACGTCGTCGTCCCTACAACTGAGTCGACCGCGAACTCGGGAGGACAGTTCCCGTGGCGAGAGTTGCCGGGGCGAGTTCCCAGGGCGACGGCAGTTCCGCGACGATCAGGTGGCGTGTCCTTGCGCTTGCGCCCGGGCCGCGGCCTGCTGCATCGGCGAGGGCATGGCGAGCGCGGCCGCGACCGCCGGCCTTGCGCGCATGCGGCGATGCCAGTCCATCACGCGGGGAGATGCCGTCTCGCTCAGGATGTCGGCAAAGCGTCCCGGCATGTGCGCCGCCATGGCGAAGCAGGAGATGTCGGCGAGCGAATAGTGCGGGCCGGCGAGCCAAACTCCCTTCCCGAGCGCCGCTTCCATCTTGCCGATTCCCTCCGCAAGCGTCCGCCGCCAAGCCGCCATTTGCTCGGCGGTGTAGCCCTGCGCCGCGGCGATGCGCCACTTCTCGCGCTTCTCCTCGCGCGGGATGCGGGCGAGCTTCGCGGCGAAATCCTCGCGGCTCAGCTTGTCGGTGATGGTGTGGATCATCAGCTGCCAGCCGATTTGGCTCAGCGCGGGCCGGAAGTACTCGTCGACGTACTTCGTGAAGATCCGCATTCTCGCGCACTCGAGCGGATCGGCCGGACGCAGCGGGGGCGAGGGAAACACCTGATCGAGGTACTCGTTGATGACCGTCGATTCGGTGATGATCGTGCCGTCGTGAACGAGCACCGGCACCTGCCCGTCGGGATTGATCTCGAGGAACGCCGGCTCGTGCTGCTCGAACGCCTGGATGTTGACGAGATGGCTCGTGAAGTCGACGCCTTTCTCTTTGAGACAGAGGAGGACTTTCAGGCTGTTCGAGGCAGGTTCGGCATGATAGAGCTCGAGCATGGGATGGCTACCTCGAATAGGGCTCTTCGCGCCGAGGCGGCGTGCCCCGCGCTCAGGCCGGCTTCACGGTGCGCGTGCGGCCCATGGCCCGGGCGCGGTCCGGGTCCTTGGGCGGCGGATACGCCGCGAGGATGCCCTCGAATTTCACCTCCGCCCAGCCTCGGTACTCGCCGTGCGTGATCACGTAGAGCTGGTTGGCGCGAATGGCGTCGAGGACCATCCGCCCGGCATCGAGCGGATCGGACCACTCGGGCGCGTCTTCCCGCGTGGCGAGGCGCTCCTCCTCGGCGCGATAGCCCGAACGGCTCCGATAGCGCGGCTGCCGGTAGCGGCCGGCCTCGCGGATGTTGGTCTTGAAGGGTCCCGGCAGCAGCACCGAGACGCCGATGCGGTGATCCGCGAGCTCATCGCGCATGGCCTCCGTCATCGCCATGAGCGCCGCTTTGGCCGTGGCGTAGATGGTCGCGTTGCGCGGCGAGGGCGTGATCGCCGAGAGCGAGGAGGTCGTGACGATGTGGCCGCCCTGGCGCTGCGCGATCATTCGGGGCAGGAAGGTGCAGACGGCATTCACCGCCCCGCCCAAGTTAACGTCGAGGCCCCAATCCCAGTCGTCGAACGTCGCCGTCGCCACGGGTCCCGCGATGCCGACTCCGGCGTTGCTCACCAGCACGTGGACGGCGCCGAGCTTCTCATATGCCTCGTCCGCAGCGCGGGCAAAGCCCTCTCGGTCCGTCACGTCGAGCTCCATCGCAACCACGCTGCGGCTCTTCCCGAGCGATTCGAAGAGCGCGAGCGCCGTCTCGAGATGGTCCTTGCGGATGTCGGCGATCATCACTCTCAAGCCGGCATCGACCAACACGCGGGCAATACCGAGCCCGATCCCGCTCGCCCCACCGGTGACGAAAGCGCACTTCCCGTTGAGCTGTTCCATATCACCTCTCAGAGTGACGAGCTGCCTGGGCGAGCCGAAGATGTGCATAGTCTACAGTTGAGGCCGCTCCGTCAATGCACGCGGCCCGGGCGAAGCGTCTCCCTCGCGAGACGATTACGTTCGGGCGGACCGCTGCGACGACCGTTGCTGCCGCAGCTCGAGATTCGCGGAATATTTGAGATCGAGCTCGGTGCCGCGCGAGCCGATCGCTTGGGTTTGAATTCTCCCGCGTCGCATCGATCGAGGTCTGCTAGAATGGCGCCTTCCCCCGGCCGAGAACAAAAGCAACGATCTGGCCGCGGTCATCGTCCCGAGGCGCTCGAGGGTACCTCGGAATAAACTCAAGAATCGGACTTATTATATTGATGAATAAAGAATTTATGGTGCCCAGGAGAGGACTCGAACCTCCACGGTGTTACCCGCTAGTACCTGAAACTAGTGCGTCTACCAATTCCGCCACCTGGGCAGGAGGCCGCAGATCCGCCTCGAGGCGTGACCGCCCCAAAGCGCGGCGAAATGTACGCAGGGGGTCGGGAGCTGTCAATTGAAGGCGAGAAGAACTCGATTTGGGCGCCGTGACCGGCGGGGCGTCTCCTCGTCCGAGCCGCTTCGGAGCCACGGCGGCTCGGATGAGCCTGTGCGTGGGCCACGACATGCCGCTTCGGCGCGCGTCGCGCGACCATCGCGGAACCCCACGCGTCCCGCAGCCCGAGTCGCGCGCGACTCGAGCGGCCTCTCGGCCGGCGGCAAGGCGGAAGGCACCGTGAGCGCACACCGCGCGGGCTACGGCTTCGTGCGGGTGGAGGGACTGAAGGAGAGCGTGTTCCTGCCGCCTCGGCAGATGCGCGGCGTCATGCACGGCGACCGCGTGCGCGTGAGCCTCGCGCGAGACGCGAGCGACCGCTGGCTCGGCGAGGTCGAGGAGGTGCTGGGGCGCGGAGTCAACGCCTTCCTCGGAACGCTCGAGGTCGCGGGCCGCCACGCCTGGGTGAGCGCCGCCGACCGCCGCTTGCAGCTGCGCTGCTCGGTCCCGCCGTCGGAGCTCAACGGCGCGCGGAGCGGCGATTGGGTCATCGCCCGCATCACGCGGCATGCGAGATCCTCCGGGCCGGGCGAGGCCCAAGCGCGCATCGAGAGGCGCCTCGACCCCGAGCGTCCGGTGGAGCTCGCGACCGAGTCCGCCATCGCGCGGTTCGATCTGCCCTGCGAGTTCCCCGCCGCCGCGCTGCGCGAGGCACAGGCGTTCGGGGATCGGGTCGACGCGAGCGAGGCGGCTCGGCGCACCGACCTGCGCGACTTGCCGCTCGTCACGATCGACGGCGAGGACGCGCGCGACTTCGACGATGCGGTCTACGCCGAGCCGTGCGCCGAGGGCTTCCGGCTGATCGTCGCCATCGCCGATGTCAGCTACTACGTGCGGCCCGGATCGGCGCTCGATTCGGCCGCCGTGGAGCGCGGCACGTCGGTGTACTTCCCCACGCGCGTGCTGCCGATGCTGCCGACCGCGCTGTCGGACCACCTCTGCTCGCTCGCGCCGAAGGTCGACCGGCTGTGCTTTGCCGCGGACATGATCGTCACGCGCCGGGGCGCGCTCAAGTCGGCGCGCTTCTATCCCGCGGTGATGCGCTCGGCGGCGCGCCTCACCTATACGCTCGCCCAGGCCGCGCTCATCGACGGCCGGCGCGAAGCGCGCGAGCAGCTCGGGCCGGCGCTCGCCGAGCGGCTCGCCCCGCTCGTCGAGGTGTACCGGGCCCTGTACCGGGCGCGGACGCATCGCGGCGCGCTCGACTTCGACGCCGCCGAGGCGGAGTTCGAGATCGATGCCCAGGAGCGGGTTCGCGCCATCGAGCTGCGCGCTCGCAACGATGCGCACCGGCTGATCGAGGAGTGCATGATCCTCGCGAACATCGCCGTCGCTCGGGAGCTCGCGCGGACGCGTACGCCGACTCTGTACCGCGTTCACGGACAGCCTGAGGCGGAGAAGCTCGACCGGCTCGTCTCGACGCTGCGGGCGCTCGGCATCGAGGCTCAGCTGCCCGAGACTCCGGCGCCGCGCGACTTCCAGTTGCTCGCGCGGCGCGTCGGCAGCTCCGCGGAGCGTCCGTTCATCGAGTCGCTGATCGTCCGGGCCATGCCGCAGGCGCTCTATCAGCCGGCGAACATCGGACACTTCGGCCTCGCGCTCACGCACTACGCGCATTTCACCTCGCCTATCCGCCGCTATCCGGATCTCGTGGTCCACCGCACGCTGAAGGCGCTCATCGAGGCGCGCGACGGCAGCGGCGCGCGCTATTCGACGGAGGAGCTCGGCGCGAGCGGCGAGAGCCTCTCGCGCCTCGAGAAGCGGGCGGACGAGGCCGACCGCTACGTCTCCACCTTTCTCAAGTGCGCCTATCTGCGGGAGCGCACGGGCCAGACTTTCGCCGGGCTCATCACGACCGTCGTCGAATTCGGCTGCTTCGTGCAGATCCTCGAGGTGGCCGTCGACGGCCTGCTGCACATCGACAGTCTGCGCGACGACGAGTACCTGATGGACGAGAGCGGCCACGCGTGGATCGGGCGCCGCACGGGGCGGCGGCTGCGGACGGGCAGCCACATCAGAGTGACAGTCACGGCGGTCAATCCCATCGAGGGCCTGGTCGACCTCGACCTCGCGGAGGACGAGGAGGGCCGGTGAGGGCCGTGCCGTGAGTAGCACGCAGGTGGTGTACGGCCTGCATGCCGTGCGCGCGATCCTCGCGCGGCACCCCGACCGTGTCCTCGAGGTGCGGATCGCGGAGCGGCGGGACGACCCGCGCGCGCAGGCGATCGAGGAGCTGGCGCGCCGCCAGGGTCGCCCGGTGCGGAGGGTCGAGGCGCGGACGCTGCGGCAAATGGTCGGCGATGCGGCCCACCAGGGCGTCGCGGCGGAAGTCCTGGCGATGCCGCCGTGGTCGGAGGACGACCTGCTCGCGGCGCTCGAGCAAGCGGCCGACCCGCTGCTTCTCGCGCTCGACGGCGTGCAGGACCCGCACAATCTCGGCGCCTGTCTTCGGACGGCGGATGCGTGCGGCGCTCTCGCCGTGATCGCGCCGCGCGACCGCGCGGCTCAACTGACGCCGGCCGCTCGCAAGGTGGCCGCCGGCGCCGCGGAATCGACGCCCTTCGTCAGCTGCACCAATCTTGTCCGCACGCTCCGGCTGCTCAAGCAGGCGGGGCTGTGGATCTTCGGTGCGGACGCGGAGGGAGCCCAGGAGGCGCACGAGGTGGACCTGACCGGCGGCGTGGTGCTGGTGCTCGGCGCGGAGGGCGGAGGCTTGCGTCAGCTGACCCGCCAGCACTGCGATTTCACGGTGCGCCTCCCGAGGCTCGGGGCGGTCGAGAGTCTCAACGTATCGGTCGCCGCCGGCATGCTGCTTTACGAGGCGACACGCCAGCGGGCGGCGCGCCGTGAATGCGGCGTAACACGCTGATTCTCAAAGAATGCACCCGTTATGGGCCATTGCGGTCCGGGCGCGGGTTGAGTATGCTGCGCGCCCCCGCTGAAGTGGGGTCGGGCGCGCGCCGGCAGCGCGGCAGGCCCGAATCTCCTTGCCACACCGGCGCACGCCTCGCCTCGGGTGGCTCTGTCCGAAAGGCATTCCCGTAAGGAGGTTACATGAGGCATTACGAGATCGTCTTTCTGGTCCATCCGGATCAATCCGAGCAGGTCCCCGCGATGATCGACCGCTACAAGTCGATGATCGCGGCCGGCAACGGCCGCGTGCATCGACTCGAGGACTGGGGACGGCGGCAGCTCACCTTTCCCATCGCCAAGGTGCACAAGGCGCACTACGTGCTCATGAACATCGAGTGCGACGGCAAGACCCTCGATGAGCTCACCGGCGCGTTCCGCTTCAGCGACGCGGTGCTGCGGCACCTCGTCGTGAAGATGGATTCCGCCGTCACCGAGCCCTCGCCGATGGCGCGCGCCGAGGAGGACGAGGGGAGCGGGCGCCGCGAGCGGGCTCGCGAGGAGTCCACGCAGTCGGACGATGACGAGGGCACGCAATCGGAGAGCGCATCATGAGCCGGTTTTCCCGCCGCAAGAAGTTCTGCCGCTTCACCGCCGAGGGCGTGAAGTACATCGACTACAAGGATCTCGCCACGCTCAAGAGCTACATCACCGAGACGGGCAAGATCGTGCCGAGCCGCATCACCGGCACCAAGTCCTTCTATCAGCGCCAGCTCGCGACCGCCATCAAGCGCGCCCGCTTCCTCGCGCTGCTGCCCTACACGGATCAGCACTGAGGTTCACGCCGTGGAAGTCATTCTGCTCGAGAAGGTCGCCAATCTCGGCAACATCGGCGACCGGGTGAAGGTGCGCTCCGGCTTCGGACGGAATTTTCTCCTTCCGCAGGGAAAGGCGACGCTCGCGACCCCCGACAACGTCGCGAGATTCGAGGCGCGCCGGGCCGAGCTCGAGCGCATCGCCCACGACCAGCTCGAGTCCGCGGAGCAGCGCTTCGCCGGCTTGAGGGAGTTTCACCTCACGATCACCGCCAAGGCGGGCACCGAGGGCAAGCTCTTCGGATCGGTCGGTACGAGCGACATCGCCGAGGCGTGCACGCGCGCGGGCCGCTCCATCGCGCGCAGCGAGGTGCGCCTGCCGAACGGACCGCTGCGCACGGTCGGTGAGCATGTGGTCGAGCTGCATCTGCACGCCGACGTGGACGTGCAGCTGCCGGTGACCATCGTCGCCGAGGAGTAGGCGCACCCCCTGCCCGGCGGCACAGAGTCCCGACAACAACAGCGAACGTGGCCGCTTCTGCCAAAGCACGTCGCAGCTCCGACGGGTCCGTGGCCGACGCGCGCACGCCCGAGCTTCGCACGCCGCCGCACTCCGTCGAGGCCGAGCAAGCCGTGCTCGGCGGCCTGCTGATCGCGCCCGCGGCTTGGGATCAGGTGGCCGACGTGGTTCGCTCCGAGGACTTCTATCGTCCCGACCACCGGCTGATCTTCGAGGGGGTCGGCGCGCTCGCCGCGAGCGGCAAGCCCTGCGATGTCGTCACGGTGTCCGAGCAGCTCGAGCGGATCGGCCGCCTCGAGGATGCCGGCGGCCTCGCCTATCTCGGCACGCTCGCGCGCGACACGCCGACGGCCGCGAACGTTCGCGCCTACGCCGAGATCGTCCGCGAGCGCTCGCTGCTGCGCCGCCTCATCACGGTGGGCACCGACATCGCCGCCTCCGCGTTCAACAACGAGGGCTCGAGCGCGCGCGACCTGGTGGATCGCGCCGAGCAGGGCGTCTTCGAGATCGCCGAGGCCGGCTTCCGCGCCCGGGACGGCGCGGTGCCCGTGCGCACGCTGCTGCCGGAGATCATCGATCAGATCGACGAGCTGCACACGAACCCCGACAAGCCGCGGGGGTTGCTCACGGGCTTTGCGGATTTCGACAAGCTCACCGGCGGCTTGCGCCCCGGGGATCTGGTCGTCGTCGCGGGGCGCCCCTCCATGGGAAAGTCGGCCCTCGCGGTGAACATCGCCGAATACGCGGCCATCAACCCGAGCATCCGCGCCTCCGTCGCGATCTTCAGCATGGAGATGCCCTCGGACCAGGTGGTGACGCGCATGCTCTCCTCCATCGGGAGCGTGCCGCTCGGGAGCCTGCGCAGCGGGCGCATCTCGGACGAGGACTGGGTGCGGATCACGGGCGCGACGAGCCAGCTCTCGGAGGCGAAGATCTTCGTCGATGAGACGCCGGCGCTCACGCCGACGGAGCTGCGCGCGCGCGCCCGGCGGGTCAAGCGCGAGCACGGCTTGGGCCTCATCGTCGTGGACTACCTGCAGCTGATGCAGGTGCCGGGCACGAAGGAGAACCGGGCGACCGAGATCGCCGAGATCTCGCGCGGGCTCAAGGTGCTCGC
>JASHSR010000156.1 GCA_030038645.1 Gammaproteobacteria bacterium | reverse complement strand
CACGTCGACCGCATCGCCAATCGCGTTGACACCCTTCGCCTTGAGCTCGCGCACGGTGCGGTCGACGTTCGCCGCGGTGCGCGCGCAGATCGCGACGTGGACTCCCTCGTCGGCCAGCTGCTGCGCGATGCAAAGGCCGATGCCGTGCGTCGCGCCCGTCACGATGGCCTTGCGGCCCTTCAGCTCGAGATCCATGTGTCAACCTCCCCCTCCGAATGAGGCCCCCGGCGCGCGGCCGGAACGAGCCTACGAGGCGCGCCGGCCGGTCCGGGGCGGACGCCACGCTAGAATGGATAGTGTCGCGGGCCGACCTGCACCGTGATCCAGCGCAGCTCGGTGAACTCGTTGATGCCCGCCTTGCCGCCGAACCGGCCGTAGCCGGAGTTCTTCACGCCGCCGAAGGGCATCTGCGCCTCGTCCTGTACGGTCGGTGAGTTGACGTGGCAGATGCCGGAGTCGATCCGCTTTGCGATCTCGATGCCCTTCACGAGGTCGCGCGTGAAGACCGCCGCGGACAGGCCGTACTCCGTATCGTTCGCGAGCGCGACGGCCTCGTCGATCGTCTTGACGCGGGTGATCGACACCTGAGGGCCGAAGGACTCCTCGCGGAAGAGCGTCATCTTGGGAGTGACGTGGTCCACCACGATGCCCTGCATGACCGTGCCGGAGGTCTTCTCGCCGCCCGCGAGCACCTTGGCACCCTGCGCGACGGCCTCGGAGACCAGCTTCTCCACCCGATCGACCGTCGGCCGTCCGACGACCGACGCCAGGACGAACTCCCCCTGCCGCGGGTCGCCGACCGGCAGCGCCGCCACGCGCTTCGCGAGCCTCGAGGCGAACTCGTCCGCGACCTTCTCCTGCACGATGACCCGCTCGGTCGACATGCAGATCTGCCCCTGATTGGCGAAGGCGCCGAACACCGTGGCGCTCACTGCCGCATCGATGTCCGCGTCGTCGAGCACGATGAGCGGCGCCTTGCCGCCGAGCTCGAGCAGCACGGGCTTCAGGTACTTCGCCGCGGTCTGCGCGACGAGCTTGCCCACGCGGCTCGACCCCGTGAAATTGACCCGCCGCACGGCCGGGTGAGAAATCAACGCCTCCGAGACGGCGCCGGCGTCCTTGGCGTCATGTGTGATGACGTTGACGACGCCCTCGCCGAGCCCCGCCTCCTTGAGCACGGTCCCGATCAGCCGGTGGGTCGCCGGGCAGACCTCGGAGGCCTTGAGGACCACCGTGTTGCCGCAGGCGAGCGGCATCGCGACCGAGCGCACGCCGAGGATCACCGGAGCGTTCCACGGGGCGATGCCGAGCACGACGCCGACCGGCTGGCGCAGCGCCATGGCGAGCACCCCAGGCACGTCGGAGGGGACCACCTCCCCGGTGATCTGCGTAGTGAGCGCCGCGGCCTCGCGCAGCAGGAGCGCGCCGAAGTGGACATTGAAGTGGCCCCAGCCCATCGTGCAGCCGGTCTCGGCGAGCATGAGCGTCGCGAACTGGGCGGATTTCGCCTCGAGGAGGTCGGCCGCCTTGTTGAGCTTCGCGCGCCGCTCGTTCGGGCCGACGGCGGACCACTTGGGGAAGGCTTTCGCGGCGGCATCCGCCGCGGCCTTCGCATCCTCGGGGGTTGCGGCCGCCGCGCGGCTCGCCACCTCGCCGGAGAGGGGGTTCTGGCGGTTGAAGGTCGCGGAGTTCTTGGCCGATACGTCGCGGTCGCCGATCAGAAGCTGGACTTGTTCCATCGTGGTCTCCGGTTTCGCGGCCGGCGCTCGCTCCGAGGCGGGGGCGGGGCTCACGGCGCGGTATTCTTGAGCCAGCCCGACAGCTTATGAAGGGGCCCGGACCCCCGTCAAGTCATCGAGTAATCCGTCTGACTGCGCGCGTACTCGATGAAAAAATCGAGCGCGAACGGGTTCGCGACGGCGTCCCGGTTGGCCGCCTTGGCGAGCGGCATCCCGGTGAGGATGCGGCGCACCGGCACCTCCATTTTCTTCCCCGTCAACGTGTACGGGATGTCCGGGACCTGGTAGATCCGGTCCGGCACGTGCCGCGGGGAGTACTCCTCGCGCAGCTTCGCGCGCATCTTGTCCTTCAGCGGCTCATCGAGCGCGCGCCCGTCCTTGAGCTTGACGAAGAGCGGCATGAAGAACCTCCCGCCGGGCAGGTCGAGGTTCACGATGAGCGAGTCGTCCACCTCGGGGATGAGCGCGAGGGAGCGGTAGATCTCGGCGGTGCCGATGCGCACGCCGTGCCGGTTGAGCGTCGCATCCGAGCGCCCGAGCACGAAGCAGCTGCCTCGCTCGTTGATGCGGAAGAAATCCCCTTGGCGCCAGACGCCCGGGAACTCCTGGAAGTACGACTCCCGGTAGCGCTCGAAATTCCGGTCGTTCCACAGGAACACCGGCATCGAGGGCATGGGCTTTCTCACGACGAGCTCGCCCACCTGGTTCACGACGCTCTCGCCGCGCTCGTTGAAGGCGTGGGCGTCGACGCCCAGCATGCGCGCCTGGATCTCCCCCGCCCTTACCGGGAGCGTCGGCACGCCGGCGACGAACGCGGAGCAGATATCGGTGCCGCCGCTGCCGTTCTGCACCCACAGGTCCCGCTTGACGCTGCGGTAGAACCACTCCATGACCTCCGGCGTCACGGGCGAGCCCGCGAGCATCACGGAGCGCAGATTCGCGAGCTCGAACTTGCGGTTCGGCACGATGCCCGCCTTCTCGAGGAGGGACACATAGCCGGGATTCGCCCCGATCAGCGCCGCGCCGGACTGCTCGTACATCCTCCAGAGCGAGTCCGGCTCGGGGTGCATGAGGCTCCCGTCGTAGAGCACGGGGCAGACGTTCGCGACGAGGCAGCTCACGAGAAAGTTCCACATCATCCAGCCGGTCGTCGTGTAGAAGAACAGGCGCTCCCCGGGACGCATGTCCATCTGGAAATTGAGTGCCTTCAGCTGCTCGATGAGGATGCCTCCGTGGCTGTGCACGATGGCCTTCGGCAGTCCCGTGGTGCCGGAGGAGAAGAGGATCCACAGCGGATGCCCGAACGGCACCTGCTCGTAGCGGAACTCGCTCGCCGCGACGGGGGGATGATCGAGCAGATCGTCCCAGAACAGCGTGTGGGTCGAGAACGGCGCCCGCTCGGTGGGGTTCAGATACGGCACGCACACGACGTGCTCGAGCGAGGAGAGCTCGCCGATGATCTTCGCGAGCTCGCCCCGCCGGTCGAAGGGCTTGGCGGCGTACTGGTAGCCGTCGACGCAGAAGAGCAGCTTCGGCGCGAGCTGCGTGAATCGGTCGAGCACCCCGCGCGTGCCGAACTCCGGCCCGCAGCTCGTCCAGATCGCGCCGATGCTCGTCGTCGCGAACAGGGCGATGAGCGCCTGCGGGATGTTCGGCAGGTACGCGGCGACCCGGTCGCCCGGCCGGATGCCGAGCTTGCGAAGCTCCCCGGCGAGCACCCTCACGCGATTGCCGAGCTCCTGCCAGGAGATCCGGCTGAGCGGCGTGCGCTCGGAGAGGTAGTAGACGGCGTCGGCGCCCGGCCTCTCGTGCCGCAGCGCGTGCTCGGCGTAGTTGAGCTTGGCGCCGGGGAACCACTCCGCGCCCGGCATCTCCCGGCGTCCGAGGACCCGCTCGTACGGGGAGGAGGCCTGGATTCCGCAGTAGTCCCAGATGGACGCCCAGAAGGCGTCGAGGTCGTCGACCGACCAGCGCCAGAGCTCGTCGTACGTCTCGAACTGCAGCTTGCGCGTGCGCGCGAGCCAGCGCCGGTAGGCCGTGAGATTGGACCGCTCGACCCACTCGGGGCTCGGCGTCCAGAGCAGATCGCCTTCTTTGACCATGGGACCCTTCGATTCGGAGCTCAACGGGAATCCATCGACCGCGCCGTCGCGGCGGCTACGAGCCGCCGCTTACGGCGAGCGCCGCGGCGCGGGACGTTCGCAGCCGCGGCGGACGCATGAGCGCCAGCACGATCGCCGCGGCGAAGCACCAGACCGCGAGGGAGTAGAACGTCGGCGCGTAGGTGTGCAGGCGATCGTACACGACTCCCCCGAGGACCGAAACGCCGAAGGCAACCGTCGTGTTGATGCCGGCGCCGATGCCGGCGGCGGCCGCGAAGACTGCGGTGCCGAAGTAATTGCTGATCACCGCCATCACGCAGACGATGCCGGCGCCGAACCCGAGACCGATGCAAGCCGAGAACGTATAGACGCTCGCCATGCTTCGCGGGTGGATGAGGAGCAGGAACCCTGCGCCGAAGGCCGCGGCGCTGATCGCCCAGATGTATCGAGGATCGAACCGATCCCCGAACACGGCGAGCGCGGCCTTGCCGGCGACGAGGTCCACGAAGGTGACGACGCTGATCGCGTACGCGGACTCGGTTGTCGTGTATCCGAGGTCTCTCAGGTGCAGCACCCCTTGAGCGAGGAACAGCGTGTACCCGGCGCTGCCTCCGGCGAGCGCGAGCACCAAGACCCAGTACTTGGGCGAGAGCAGCACTTGCGGGAGCGTCCACGCTTCGCGTGTGATGAAGGAAGCGAGCGCTCGCGGGGCGGGAGCCCGACCGGAGTCCGGCGGCGCTCCCGATGCAGGTGAGGGGCTCGGAGGGACGCCATCGGGCAGCTGGCCGAGGTCCGCCGGCTTCTCGCGGATGAAGACCGCCGCGAGCACGCAGGCCAACGCGGCGAGCGCTGCGAAAAGCCACCAGCCGGCGCGCCAGTTGCCGCCGGCTGCGGAGATCGCTCGGTTGAGCAGACGCGCCGCGAAGATCCCGCCCGTGGCGCCGCCCGCGTAGAGGATCGAGATCGCAAGCGCACGGCGGCGCTCGAACCAGAGCACGAGGCCCGGCTGAGTGCCGAACACGCCTCCCGCGCACACGCCGAACGCGATGAGGATCCCGATGACGAGCGTCGCCATGAGCCCGGAGTCGACGATGGTACCCATGAGCAGGCAGCCGGCGAGGACGAGGAGGCATCCGAACACGACGGTCAGCCGCACTCCGAATCGGCGTATGAGCACCGCCACCAGCACCGACGGCACCGCCGACATCCACGTGTACATGGAGTACGGCAGGCCCGCCATCGTGCGCGAGAGGTGCAGCTGCAGCGCCATTCCCGCGTTCATGACCGGCGAGCCGTAGGCCGCGAACCCGAGGTTGATGAAGACGATCCACCAGAACGCGGTGAGGAGCTTCCAACCGTAAAAGCGGTTCTGCGCCATCGTACCCCTCCGCGCGCTTGCGCTCGCGCTCGCCCCAGTCGAGCGTGGCACAATGCCACCCTGGCGCATTATTGCACGAACCCGCGGGCCGGCCGC
>JASHSR010000018.1 GCA_030038645.1 Gammaproteobacteria bacterium | reverse complement strand
CCGCTGAACAGCGGCACGGTCACTTCCAGCCCGATCTCGCTGTCGGCGACCTCGAAGGGAAAGCGCAGCCGCCCGGGGGATCCCCCGAAGTTGTACGCCTCATCGGTGTTCTCGGTCTGATCGGTGCGGGTGCCGGTGATGGCGATGCTCGGCAGATGCCCTCCGAAGGCGACTCGCACTTGCTCGCGCGCCGCCTCGGCGGCCAGCCGACTCGCCACGAGCGAGAGGTTCTGGTCCATCGAGACGGAGATCCAGCGCTGCGGGTCGGCGGGCTCGGGCAGCTCGAGCGGCATGTCCTCGCCCGGCTTGGCGAGGCTCGGGTAGTCCTGCTCGGTGATCTCGCGCAGCTGCTGCTCCATGCTCGCCAGCGTGCGCTTGGCGGCGATCACTGCCGCGGCGGCGCTGTCACGCGCGGCCTGCGCCTCGTTCACGTCCGTGATCGCGATCAGCCCCTGCGCGAAGCGCTTGTTCGCCTGGTCCAGCTCGCGAGAAACCGCATCGAGCGAGGCGGCATCGGCGTCGAGGGTATCCTTGGCGTTGAGCACGTTGAAGTAGGCGGTGGCGACGCGATTCACCAGGTCCTCCTGCGCGGCGCGATAGGTGGCCTCGGCCTCGGCGACCTGCTTGTGAGCCTCGGCGAGGGTGGCGAGGTTGACCCAGGAGAAGATCGTCTCCTGCAGCTGCAGCTGGTAGCCGTGCGTGTCGATGAAGGAGGTGGTGCTCTCCGAGAAGGGGATCACGACGCCGTTCGGGCCCGGGTATGTATAGACAAATCCCTCGCCCTGCTTCTGGCGCGAGATCCCGTAGGTGCCGGTGAGCTGCGGCAGCAGCGCTGCCCAGGCCCGCGGGGTTGCCTCGCGGGCCGCCTTGTAGGTCGCCTCCGCCTCGCGAATCTGCGTATCGAACCGCAGCGCGTCCTGGTAGACCCCCATGAGATCCTTCCCGGAGGCCAGGTTGACGAGCGCCACCGTAGAGAACGCGGCGACGAATCGCCTCATGAATGCCGCCCCGACAGCAATGCCACGGCAAACTGCCTCTGCTCCCGCCTCGATCGTCTCCGAGCGCGGGTGCAACGGCTGTGCCATCGCCCGGTGTGCTCTCCAAACGCTTGATCCCGCTGCAATGGGGCATTCGGCCGTCACGGACGGACCGTGCCCATCCGTCCCACGATCGCGCACTCGTCCCAGCGCTGGGAGCTCGACTCGGCAATCGGCTGCCGCGGGAGTTGAATGATCGTCCTGCGCGCACGCCTGCGGCTTCGACCGCCGCCCTGAAGGGCGGAAAAGACGTCAAAGCCCGTGACGGACGGCGCGAACGAGGAAGACGACGCCGAGCGCCAGGAACAGCGCGCTCGCCGCGTAGTGGATCGCCTTGAGCGGCAGGCGCTTCGAGAAGGCCTTGCCGAGGAACACGACGGGCGCGTTGGCGAGCAGCATGCCGCTCGTCGTGCCCGCGACCACCGCAGCCAAATTGGAATACGCGGCGGCGAGCGCGATCGTTGCGATCTGGGTCTTATCGCCCATCTCGGCCATGAAGAACGCCGCGAGCGTGGCGACGAAGGCGCCCGTCCGGCGCGGCCCCGTCGAGCGCTCCTCGAGCGTGTCCGGCTTCAGTGTCCAGAGCGCCATGCCGATCAGGCTCACCCCCACGATGCAGTCGAGGAGCGCCGGCGTGAGAAATCGCCCGGCGCGCACCCCGACGAATCCGGCGAGCAGGTGATTGGCGAGCGTCGCGCAGAGCACACCCGCGAGGATGACCCACGGCTTGCGGTAGCGGGCAGCGAGCATCAGCGCGAGCAGCTGCGTCCGATCGCCCATCTCGGCGATCGCGACCGTCGACAGCGAGACCAGAAAGGATTCCACCCGAGAGTTACGGCCGCCGGGCCTGGCGCGCGTGAGTGAGCGCAGCCGGATTGGCCACGCGGATGGGAACGCCGCTCGCGAACGCGAGGACCGCTTCCAGCGTATCCGAATAGAACACTCTCAATGTCTCGTGCGTCACGTAGCCGAGGTGCGGGGTGACCGTGACATTCTCCAACGTGCGAAATGGATGATCCGCCGGGGGCGGCTCCACATCGTACACATCGAGGCCCGCTCCGGCGATCCGCCGCGCGCGCAGCGCGGCGATCAGATCCGCCTCCACGACGATCGGTCCGCGCGAGGTATTGATCAAGTACGATTCCGGCTTCATGAGCGCGAGCTCGCGCGCCGTGACGAGACCTCGCGTGCGCTCGCTCAGACGCACGTGAATCGACAGCACATCGGCGAGGCGGAACAGATCGTCCTTCTCGACGCGTCTCACTCCGACCGCTTCGGCCGCCTCGGCGGTCAGGTTCTGGCTCCACGCGACGACCGTCATCCCGAAGACGCGGCCGTACTCCGCCATCCGCTTGCCGATGCGTCCGAGCCCGAGGAGGCCGAGCGTGCGGCCGGCGAGCATCACCCCGACGGTGCTCTGCCACCCCCCCTCGCGCATCCGCCGGCTCTCGTGCGTGAGATGCCGCACCGTCGCGATGATCAGGCCCCAGGCGAGCTCGGGGGTCGCGTTCAGGGCGCGAGCGCCCGCCGGATTCGCGGCGTTGGAATGCGAGACGAGGATCCCGAGGTCCGTCGCCGCGTCCATGTCGAGATTGGGCAGCGACGGACCGATGATCGTGATCAGCTCGAGATTCGACAATCGCTCGAGGAGGCTGCGAGGCAGGTCCATCCGCTCCCGCACGGTGCAGAGCACCTCGAAGGGCTGCAGGACACGAGCCGCCTCGCTCTGCGAGAGATGCCGATCGAAGACGCTGATCTCGGCCTTGCCACGCAGAGCCGACCAGTCCGCGGAGTCGAGCGCGACGCGGGCGTAATCGTCCAGGATGGCGATGTGGAGCACGGAGCGGATCCTTCTCGAGGCGAGGCAGGCGCATCGTCGGCGCGAGCGCCCGATCTTAAGCGCGGGGTCGAGGAATTCAAGCGGGCGAACGCACGCCCGGCGCTGTGGTAGCGTACCGGGCGGCAGCGTACCGGAGGCACCAATCATGGCGAGGACGGACACATCGAGCATGGCCACATGGAGCACAGCGACGCCCGCTCCGGATCCTGGCAAGCGCGGGCTCGCGCCGCCGAGCCGCGCGATCGATCGGCACGCTCCGTACCTGCGGATCGCGACCGAGGAGGCCTGGAACATTCCCGAGATCGTCGAGGCGCAGCTGCGGCTGCTCGCAAGTCCGAATGCCCCGGACGACACCTCGCTGCGCATGGCCGGCATGTTCGCGAAGATGACCGCCCTGCAGGAGCAGCTTCTCGAGATCGGCGCGAAGCGCATCGCCCGGATGGACGAGCTCGGCATCGACAAGCAGCTGCTGCTGCTCACGGCGCCCGGCGTTCAGGTCCTCGATCCGGACGAGGGTACGGCGCTCGCACGGCTCGCGAACGACCGCCTCGCCGCGGCATGCCGCCGCTATCCGGATCGCTTTGTGGGGCTGACGGTATTCGCGCCGCAGAACGTCGAAGGCGCGGTCGCCGAGATCGGGCGCGGCATGAAGAGCCTCGGCATGAAAGGCGCCGTGCTCAACTCGCACACGCGCGGACACTATCTCGACGAGCCGCAATACCTGCCGATCCTCGAGGCGCTCGAGGCGAACGACGCGGCCCTCTATATTCATCCGACAATCCCGCCGAAGGAATGGTCCCGCCCGTACGAGTTCCGGGGAATGACCGGCGCGCTCGGCGGCTTCAGCCACGAGGTGTGGGTACACACGATGGGCCTCATCCTCTCGGGCGCGTTCGACCGGTTCCCGAAGCTGCGCCTCGTCATCGGTCACATGGGCGAGGGCATGCCGCTGCTCCTCTACCGCTTCGATTGGATGCAGAGCAATGCCGACGGCCGATCGGGGCTTCGCGGAGGCGCGCCCCCGGTGACGCTACGCCACGCGATCTCTTATTACTTCAAGCACAACATCTGGATCACGACGAGCGGCCAGGGCTGGGAGCCGTCGATCAAGTTCTGCATGCAAGTGCTCGGCCCCGACCGGGTGCTCTACGCCATGGACTATCCGTATCAGCAATCCGCCGACGAGTGCGCCGCCTACGACGCATTCGACTTGAGCCCCGAGCACAAGAAGATGCTGATGCAGACCAACGCGGAGCGCGTGTTCCGCCTGAAGTGACTCCGTGACGTTTCCGCGGAAACGTCGCGACCGGCGCGCGGCGTCGCGGTATCGAGGACGTCATTCGGGACGTCGGCAACAGTTCGGCACTCCACGCTCGATGAGGCGCCCGTCTCCTGATTTTCCGGTCGCAAAATAACACGGCGAGCACAACTTTCGAGCGCGTTCGGCGCACGGGCGCAGCATGCCTATCTGTCTGAAGTTACGGTGTTTTTGGTCTCTCTCGCGTCCCGAATTTGAATTCGGGGCCCCCTTTTGCAGCATTGACGCGCACCAACAGGGTGCGTAACGTACGCGGCGCGGGACGTGGGTTTTCCATGGGGTACCCGAATGCCGATGACGCCTACCGTGTCCACCTATAACAAACGCGGGAAGGGCCAACTTGCATCCTCCGTCCCAGCACTCATGGGCTGCCACGGCAGCATCGGCACCCGGTCTTGCAGACCGGGCCGTTCGGGCCCCCATCGGCCGGCAATAGCAACATCAAGAGGGGATGAAAATCATGAATAGTTCCGTCAATGCGAGTGGTACCAGCCGGGCGACGATCGTCGCCACGGTGGGCTTCATGTGCTTGGGGCTGACGTGGTGGATCCTGTCCATGTCGGATGCGGGATGGTTCGATAAGATCTATCCCGGCGGCACCGCGATGCTCTCGGTATCCCTCGTGCTCGCCATCGTTGCCGTTCTGGCCTTCATCGAGCAGCGGACGCTCGATGCCGTCATCTTCTTCGGCGGCGCCGCGTGGTTCGCGTCCCTTCATGCCGCCTTGACGGCGACGGGCGCGACCTCCGAGCCGGCGCACTACGACGGCTGGCTCGGCATCGTGTGGACCGTGTATTTCTTCTACCTGTGGCTCGCCTCCCTCAAGGGCGATACGGTGCGCATGCTGTTCCTGCTGGGCTCGTGGCTGTCGCTACTCGCCTTCTCGCTCGGGAGCTGGGGACTGGGGCACGTCCTCATCGTCATCGACGGCTACATCGGCTTGGCCACGGGGATCCTCGCGGTCATCGTCTCGGCGAGTGCGATTATCAACGCATCCTCGGCCGGCGGCGGCGCCTGATCCTGAGCTCACGCGGGCGTACGGCGCCCGCTGAAGGGCTGAAAGAAGCAACGCCGAGCGGGGTCACTCCCGACCCCGCTCGGCGCGCGGCTGCGCGGCACGCCCATCTCATGGAAGTGTGCCCGCCGGCCGACAGCTGTCGATGAACGTCGACACCCGCGACACGAAGCTCGCGAGACCTTCCCGCTCAAATCAGTGACTTACAGCGACTCGCGCTTCGCAGCGCGCTGGTACGGTCGTTGCTTTATCTCGAGCTGCACAGGCCGCGTACCCTGCGGCTCGATCGGTAGCCGCGACTGGAGGTTTTGATGCGAAGTCTCGAGGCACGGCGCGCGCGCGCGCGTCGCCGGTTGGCCGTGAGCCCGTTCGCGCTCGCGCTCTGCCTGTCCGGCGCGGCACTCGGCCTTGCCGGCCCCGCGAGCGCCGCCAACGGTCCGCTCGGATTCTATGTGGGCGCGAGCGTCGCAGAGGCGAACCAGAACCAAGGACTTTCCAGCGCAGCGGGAGATTTCTTTCCTCGATCCTTTCCCAACGACCAGCTCGGCTGGAAGCTCGTGATCGGAGCGCGCGCGAGCCGGTGGTTCGGGGGCGAGCTCGAGTACCTCGACTTCGGCAGCGCCCGGCTGGGCCCGAGCCCCTTGGTGACGGAAAACGGCGTGAGCCTCGAGCCGGATGAATTCTACGGCGCGAGCGCCCGTTCGCGAGCCGCGGCCGCGATGGCCGTGGGCTACTTGCCGCTCCCGGTGCGCTGGCTCGATGTATACGGCAAGCTCGGCGTCGCGCGACTGTGGACCTCGAACAGCGGCTCCGGATACTACCCGGACACGTATGTGAACGGCCTCCCGGTCGACTACGTATCCGCGTCGCAGGACGCCTCCGACAACGGACTCGCATACGGCGCGGGAGTGCAGAGCCATTTCGGCGCGCTCGGACTGCGCCTGGAATACGAGCGGATCAGCTCCGATGTCGGCAGTCCCTTCATGGTCTCGCTCGGCGCGACCTGGACCTTCCCCTGAGGCTGTGGCCGCCATGAGAGAGAGCGTACGCCGGATCATGATCGCTGCCGCTGCAAGCGCCGCTGGCGCCGTGCACGTCGCGCTCCCAGGAAAGGCGGCGGCTGCGCAAGCCGCCGACCCGTACTATGTGGGCGCGAGCGTGGGGCAGTCCTCGTTCGAGACCGACTTCCTCAGCGATTCCGGCGGCCCGGTGAGCTTTCGCGGCCAGCCGCTCGGCTGGAAATTTCTGCTCGGCGCTCGGCCCTTCTCCTTCTTCGGAGCCGAGATCGAATACGTGGATTTTGGCGAGGCGCACTTCGGCGAGTCGGGCGAGATAACGAGCTCGTTGGGTCATCCGCGCGGGGGCGCCGCGTTCGCCGTCGGGTATCTGCCCGTTCCGATCCCCAATCTCGATGTGTTCGGGAAGCTCGGCGTCGCGCGCTACCGAGCCGCATACGAGTATTCGGGGAACTTCCCCAACACGTGCATCTACAACCCGACGCTCGACGAATGCGTGACGATCGGGCGCGCGACCATCTCGGGAGCGTCCGACGCCACGGGCCTCGCCTACGGCATCGGCGCTCAATATCGCTTCGGAGCCTTCGCGGTCCGCGCCGAGTTCGAGAAGGTCAGCACGACGCAATCGGCGACCGCGCCTTCGTTGCTGTCCGTCGGTCTCACGTACAGTTTCTGAGAAGCCGCCATGGCGCACCATGGATGCGGGGCGGCTTGGCTGCGGCGGCGCGCGGCGGCGCTCGCGACACTGGCGGCGCTCGCTCTCCTCGGTCTCGGCCTGTGCCCGCGCGCCGTCCAGGCCGACGCCAAGGATCGCGCCCCGCTCACCATCGAGGCGTTGCGCTGCGAGGGGAATGTCTCGACGTCTTGTCGATTCATCCTGAGCTATGTCTACCTCTCACCCGGGGATCGCCTGGATGAGGAAAAGCTGCAGGACGCCAAGCTGCGGCTGTCCTGGTTGCGCAATTTCAGCTCCGTCGATATCCGTCTCGAGAAGGGCTCGACTCGCGGCAAGGTGATCGTGGTCATCGAGGTCGTCGAGGCCAATGCGATCGTGACGGCGTCCGGCCTGGGTCTCACCTCCATGGACGAGGCGACGAGCGAGGTGTTCTTCGGCAGCCTGAGCGATGACGACCTCTTCGGCACGGGCAAGATCCTCGACTTCGATGCCGAGGCGCGGACGCCTTCGAACGGCCTCACCCAGACGGACTTTTTCGGGCGGCTGCAGTACGTCGATCCGCAGCTGCTCGACTCTCAGCAGTACTTCCTCGACGCCGATCTCTCCTATCGCTCCGCGCAGTACGACTTCACGGGCTACGAGTTCTTCGAGGAGCATCTGTGGGCCACCGACCTCGAGGTGGGCCGGCGGATCGGAGCGTTCGCGTACGCCGCGATCGGCTACGAGTACCGCCCCGTCGCCGATGTCGTCTGCCAGCTCAACGCGTCATCCGGGCTGAGCGTGGACACGGCACACGGCACGCCAACGGCGGCGGTCGGGTGGAACGGCGACGATCCGACCTTTCCGACGGGCGGATTGGAGCTCAATGCGCGCTACGCGCGAGACGTCTCCGGCTGCGGCAACGTTGACGCGGATGCGCGTTACACCTGGTCCTTGGGTGAGGGAAGCTATCTCTCCGTTCACGCGCAGTATCCCTGGGGCGGCGGTATCGAGTTCGCGCACGACCTCGCGAGCGAGATCGATCAGGGAGAGGTGCGCCGGGCGCGCTGGTACGTGGAGCCGGGTATCTGGTCCATCGGCTACTCGTCCAACCAGGAGCTCGCCGGCGGCGCCGGGCTGCGCGCGGGGCTGCGGCTGGATACCAAGACTCTCGGCACCGTCGACCTCTTCCTCTACGTCACCGCCGCGTGGCGCCACGAGGGTATACCGTGAGATGGCGCATCGGGGCTCTGGCCGCCATCGGGATCCTGCTGCTCGCGCCTGCATTCGGCGCAGAGCTCACGGTCTTGCGCGAGGGCAATTCGATCGTGGCGATTCTCCGGGGACTGCCGTTCCCCCCTACCCTTCCCAAGGATCTGACGAGCGGCCTCACGACCCACCTCCTCGTCCATCTCACGCTCCTCGAGAACGGGCGCGCCGCGGAGCAGAGGGACATCGACGTAGCGGTGCGCTACGATCTGTGGGATGAGAATTTTCCTCTGACGGAGACCGCCGGCGGCACGGTGCTGAGCACCCAGGTCTTCAAGACGCTCGATCAGGTGACCACGTTCCTCGAAAACCTCGCGTTGCCGCAGGCCATCGCCGAGGGCAGCCTCGTCCCCGGCCGGACATACACCCTGAGCGCGCAGGTGCTGCTCAATCCCATCGAGAAGGAGCGCGTGGAGCAGCTCAAGCAATGGGTGGCCGAGAACAGCGCGAGCGAGCGGCCCGTGAGTCCCGCTTCCACGGCGCCCCTCGGCGGCGGGCCGAGCGCGCCGCCGACCGTGGCGCGGCACGACTCCGTCTTCAATCGCATCTTTCAGCAGTACGCCGCCGGACTCGGCAGCTCGGCCGTGTGGCGCCAGACTCTGGTGTCCGCTCCCTTCACGCTCCAAGATCTCTCCCGTGGCCGAGGCTAGAGTCCGCATTCTGCTCATCGGCACGATCCTCGTCATGAGCACGGTGCCCTCCCTCGGAGCGTTCTATTTGCTCGATCGCGCCGTCGAGACCAGCCTCAATCTCGGATTCAACGCGCGCATCGAGCGGGGTCTCGACATCGGAGCCGAAAGCCTCAAGACGCTGCGCAGGCTCGATCCGCAGCATCAGCAGGACTATCGGAGGAAGTTCGAGACCCTGGTCGACCTTCAGCGCATCTACTCCCAGCCCGAATGGATCAAGGGCAACATCCTGCAGCCGCTCAGGATCTACTTCGGCCTCGGGCTCACGGCGCTGGTGCTGCTCGCGGTCACGATCGCGGCGCTGCTCAGCCGCCGGATCACGAACGCCTACCACGCGATGCTCGGGGAGCTGCTCGCCGAGCGCGAGCGCGTACGCTATTTGCGGCAGATGGAGTCCTGGCAGGAGCTCGCGCGCGTGCTCGCCCACGAGATCAAGAACCCGCTCACCCCGGTCGAGGTGCTGCTGAGCTCCCTCGGCAGGGCATACGCCGAGAAAGCCCCCGCCGCCTTCCAGAAGCAGCTCGCGGACACCGAGCGGATCGTCGCGGAGGAGCTCGCGAGCCTCAAGCGGACCATCGCCCGCTTCAGCGAGTTCTCGCGCTTGGCCCGCCCCGAGCTCTCGCCGGAGAATCCGGCGGAGGTCGTGAGACGGCATCTACCCGCGCTGCAAGCGAGCTTTCCGGATGCCCGCGTGCAGGTCGATGCGCGCGAGCTCCCGGAGAGCACGCGCGTGCCCATGGACGCCTCCCTGTTCCGCCACGTGCTCATGAACATCGTGAGCAACGGTGTCGAGGCGAACGAAGGGCGGACGATCGCGTTCGTCGTGCGCCTGGCGCGGCGCGCCAACACGGTCGAGATGTCGATCCGTAACGATGGAGCGCCGGTATCGGCTGCGCTCGCCGAGCAGCTCTTCGAGCCCTACGTCTCCGAGCGCAAGAGCAAGGAGAACATGGGGCTCGGCCTCGCCATCGTCAAGAAGATCGTCGTCGAGCACGGCGGCTCGATTCGTTACCTCGAGCGGGAGGGCCATCCGGTGTTCCTCGTCACGCTGCCCTGCGTGCCCTGATGGCCGACGAAGCCGCGCCGACGGTTCTGGTCGTCGACGACGAGAAGAACATCCGCAACGCCATCGAGCTCGCGCTGAGCGACGCCGGGATGCGCGTGGTCCTCGCGCACGATGCCGCCGCCGCCTGGCGCGTTCTGCAGGAGCGGATCATCGACATGATGATCCTCGACATCAAGCTCGCGGACGTGGACGGGATCGCCTTCTTCCGCCGGCTGCAGGCCGAGGGCGTTTCCGTTCCCACGATCTTCATCTCGGGCCATGCCAGCCTCACCGACGCCGCAACCGCGGTCAAGCTCGGCGCCTTCGATTTCCTCGAGAAGCCCTTCACCGCCGAGAAGATCGCCGTGACGGCGCAGCGTTGCCTCGAGTTCGCGAGCCTGCAGGAGCGGCTGCGGCTCGCCGAGCAGCTGCGCGGCTCGATGGAGATCATCGGCGACTCCGCCGCGATTCGCCGCGTGATCGAGGCGGCGCTGAAGGTGGCCTCCTCCGAGGCGACGGTTCTGATCAGCGGCGAGAGCGGCACCGGCAAGGAGCTGGTCGCCAATGCGATTCACGCGAACAGCCGCCGCAGCCAATCGCCGCTCGTCAAGGTGAACTGCTCGGCGATCCCCGAGACGCTGCTCGAGAGCGAGCTCTTCGGTCACGAGCGCGGAGCGTTCACGGGCGCCGCGGGGCCGAAACGCGGCCTGTTCGAGATCGCGCATCGCGGCACGCTCTTTCTCGATGAGGTCGCCGATCTGTCACTGTCGGCGCAAGCGAAGATCCTGCGGGTGCTGCAGAGTGGGGACATCCAGAAGATCGGCTCCGAGAGAACCTTGAAGGTGGACGTGCGGGTGCTCGCGGCGACTCACAAGGAGCTTGACGAGCAGGTCGCCTCGGGCGCCTTCCGCGAGGACCTGCTCTATCGGCTGAACGTGGTGCCGATACACGTACCCTCTCTCCGAGAGCGCGCGCAAGACATCCCGCTGCTCGCGCATCACTTCGCTCGGCGCGCCGGCGAGCGCAACAACCTGCGCGAGAAGCCGATCGACGACGAGGTGATCGCGGCCTTGCAGGCGTACGCCTGGCCCGGGAACGTCCGCGAGCTGCAGAACGTCATGGAGCGCATGATGATCCTCAGCGGCGCGCGGATCACGCCGAGCGATCTGCCGGATACGCTCGCCGCTCCCGCCGAGGCGAGCGGCGTCTCCTCGGCGCTGCGGGAGTTTCGCGACAAGGCGGAGCGGGAATTCGTACTGCGCGTGCTGAAGAAGAACCACGGCAACATCAGCCGCTCGGCCGTCGAGCTCGGCATCGGGCGAACGTATCTGCACCGGCGGCTCGCCGTGCTCGGCATCACCAAGAAGGACTGGCTCGGCTGAGGCGAGGTCGTGGTCAGCCGCTGCGGCCGCAGGGCCGCACGCGCCGCTTTGAGCGCCGGCACGTTTGCGCTCGCTCAGTCCCCCGCGTATCGTAAGGGTCCAAAGACGCGGACCCATCGCGCAAAATTCGGGCATCGGACCAGGTGGCGGACGATCTATTAGACGGCGTTCTGGGCGGCGAAGAGAAGGAACCCGAATCCGCCGCCCCCGAGGCCGCCGCTGGCGCCGAGGCGTTCGCCGCGGCCGTCGCCGCCAGGCTGTCGGCAGGCGATCCGGGCGTCGCGCGCAAGACGGAGATCTTCCTCGACGAGCAAGCGCAACTGCTTGCCACCCAGAGACAGCATTTGCACGACGAGCACGCGCTGCGCCTGGAGCACCTTGCGCACCAGCGCCATCTGCTGCGTGGCCAGCGCCTCGGCCAAGCCCTCCGCATCACCTTCCAGCTCGCGATCGCCCTATTCGTGATTCTCGTGGGCATCGGCATCGCCCTCATGCTGCACGATGCCCTCACTTCGCACAGCGTCGTCATCGATGCCTTTGACGCTCCTGCGGCGCTCGCCGCACGCGGCGTGACGGGGACAGTGGTAGCAAGCGACGTGCTCGATGAGCTCACGCGGCTCGAGGATGCGACGCGAATTGACCGGGATGCGCTCGGGGAGAAGCGGAGTTTGTCCAACGGCTGGTCGAGCGAAGTGAAGGTGGACGTGCCGGAGACCGGGATCTCGCTCGGGGAGCTGTCGCGCCTGCTCGAGGCCCGGCTCGGTCGCGATCTGCACATCGGAGGCGATCTGGTCGAGACGGATCAGGGAGGGCTCGCGCTCACGGTGCGCGGCACGGGCATTTCACCCAGGACTTTTACCGGTGACACGGGAGACCTCGATCGGCTCGTCGTCGGTGCCGCGCAGTACGTCTATGCCCGGTTCCAACCCTTTCTCTGGGTGACTTATCTCGAGCAGGCCAACCGATGCCCAGAGGCCATTGCATTCGTCAAGTCGGCATACGCGAGCGCCGACGATCACAATCGCGCGGCTTTTCTCACGATCTGGGGTTTTTGCGAGCTCGTGACCGGCACTGCGCCG
>JASHSR010000155.1 GCA_030038645.1 Gammaproteobacteria bacterium | reverse complement strand
TCTCGCCGCCCTTGTTGTAGTGGTCCATCACGTCCCACAGCGTCTGCATCGAGCCGTCGTGCATGTAAGGCGCGGTGATCCCGATGTTGCGCAGCTGCTCGGTCTTGAAGGCGCCGATGTCGGCGCGGTTGCGCGTGATCATGAAACGGCCGAGCTCGGAGAGGTCGGTCGTCAGAGCGAGCCGATCGAGCGCCCGCACGTCGCTCTCCTGGCCGAGCGCGGCGAGGCCCTTGCGGGCGAGCGCCTCGAAGTTCTTGTCGTGCGCCGAGACGCCGATGTTGTGGAAGCGGTTGTCCGTGCCGAGGGGATTCGACGGATTGAGCATGTGGCAGCTCGCGCACCGCGCCTTGCCGTTGAACAGCGCCCAGCCGCGCTTCGCGGACGCGGAGATGGCATGGGTGTCACCCGCGAGAAAACGATCGAACGGGGAGTCGAGGAAGATCAGCGTGCGCTCGAAGCTCGCGATGGCGCGGCCGATGTCGTCGTAGTTCGGCGCGCGCCCATAAGCCTTGCGGAACAGGGCTCGATAGGCCGGATCCTCCGCGATGGCCGCAACGGCGGCGGCGCCGCTCGGCTGGCCCATCTCGATCGGATTGACGATCGGCAGCTTCGCCTGCTCCTCGAGCGAGGGCGCGCGGCCGTCCCAGAACTCCGTCTCGAACAGGGCGGCGTTCATGACCGTCGGAGCGCTCCGCGCGCCGAGATGACCGCCGATGCCCTCCGAGACCGGGCGATTGTCCGTGAAGCCGCGGCTCACGTCGTGGCACGTGGCGCAGGCCACGGTGCCGTCGCGCGACAGGCGGGTGTCGAAATACAGCTTGCGGCCGAGCGCGATGCGCGCCGGCGTGAGCGTGTTGTCCGGGGGAATGTAGATCGTCTTCCAGGCGACGGGATCCACGCCGCGCGGTACGCCCGTGCCGTCGACGTGAAGCGTATCGAGCATCCGCTGCTGGTCCTTCATGTCCATCGCGCCGTGCGGCCCGGTGCGAGAGGCCGCCGCGCTCAGCGATCCGGCCGCAATCATCGCGAGACAGCTCAGCACCACGGCGCCGCGCCGGCGCGTGCCTGGATTCTTCGTCATGTCCCCCTCCGCCCGTGGCGGCCCGGCTCCGGACAATGAGCGATGGCGCGCCGCACGGTCAATCGAATGTGTGAATGGCGGCGATAGGCAAACCGAATGTGCCGCGCGGCCGCTTTCTGAAGCACGACCGCTTTCTGAAGCACAGCCGCGCCCGAGTCGTCTCGCCCCTCCCGCCCGGACGGCCCGAACGACACCGACGACCCTGACGGAGAGACGGCCCGGCCGGCCAAGCCTGCGGCCGGCGCACGCGGCCCTCGACGTTTCCCGTCGGGCCCACAAGTCGCTAGGCTTGCGGGATTGCGGCGGGCGGCGCGAGCCGTGGGAGCACCCGTGGAGCACTACTCGGCCTTCTATCGGCGTGCCTTCGTCATCGCGACCGTCGTGGTTCTCGGCTACGCGCTGGTGCGGATCCTCGATCCGTTCTGGGGCGCGCTCGAGTGGGCCGCGGTGCTCGCCTTCCTGCTGTACCCGCTGCAGCTGCGCCTCTCGCGCCGCCTCCGGGGGCGCACCGGGCTCTCCGCCGGCATTCTGACGGGACTCACGCCCTTCGTGATCCTCGCGCCTCTGTCGGGGGTCGCGGTGATCTTCGCGCGGCAAGTCGCGAACTTGATCGACTTCCTGCGCAGCCGCTCGCCCACCTCCGTTCCCACGATCGGCCGCCTCGAGCACTACCCGCTGATCGGCCCCGTCGTCCTGTGGATCCGCCACAACCTGCCGGTCTCCGTGCATCAGCTCGAGGGCTGGATGACGACGGGGGCCCGCTCGGCCCTGCAGTCGGCGGCCACCGTCGGCGGCACGGTCATGATCGGCGTCGCGGGAACGCTGGTCGGATTCTTCCTGATGCTGTTCCTGCTCTTCTTCCTGCTGCGCGACGGCAGCACGATGCTGCAGCATCTGACCCGGCTGATTCCCCTCGATGAGAGCCGCCGCGCGACGCTCGTCCACGATCTGTCGGCGGCCCTGCGCGCGGTGGTGTTCGGCACCGCCGCCACCGCCGTCATTCAAGGAACGCTGATCGGCGTGGGGTTCGCGCTCGCCGGCCTGCCGTCACCCCTCGTGCTCGGCGTGTTCGCCGTGTTCGCGGCGTTCATCCCCGCGGTCGGCACGGCGGTGATCCTCGTGCCGGCCATCCTCTACCTCGCGATCACGGGGCACTGGGGCGCCACGATCTTCCTCGTCGTCTGGGCCCTGCTCATCAGCGCCGCCGAGCAGTTTCTGCGGCCGATGATTTCCGCGCGCCACGGATCGGTCCCGACGCTCGCCGTCTTCGTCGGCGCGATCGGCGGAGTGGCCGTATTCGGCTTTCTCGGCATCGTGATCGGCCCGGTACTGTTGAGCCTCGTCGTCGCGCTGGTCCGCATCGCGGAAGACGCCGTTCTCCGGCGCTGACCGGCGCAGCGGGCGGCGCCGGCTGCGCCGGCACCGGCGCGGAGGCCCCGCCGAGCTCGAGCGCGGCGCGGCTGGTATAGAATGCGCGCCCCATGGATGTGTCGCACATACTGGCGCCGCTCAACGACGCGCAGCGCGAAGCCGTCACCGCCCCCGCGGGCCCGGTCCTCGTGCTTGCCGGCGCGGGCAGCGGCAAGACACGCGTGCTCACGCACCGCATCGCGTGGATCGTGCAGGCGGAAGGCGTCTCCCCGCACAGCGTGCTCGCGGTCACGTTCACGAACAAGGCCGCGGGCGAGATGCGCGGCCGCATCGAGCGGCTGCTCGGCATCCCGGCCAGCACCCTCTGGATCGGCACTTTCCACGGCATCGCCCACCGGCTGCTGCGCCTGCACTGGCGCGAGGCGGGACTCCCGCAGAGCTTCCAAATCCTCGATTCCGAGGACCAGATCCGGCTCATCCGCAAGGTCCTCAAGGCGCAGAGCCTCGATGAGACGCGCTGGGTGCCGCGCGAGATCCAGTGGTTCATCAATTCCAACAAGGACGAGGCGCGGCGTCCGGCCGGCCTGCAAGACGGCAACGATCCGACGCGCCGGCAGCTCATCCGCCTCTACGCGGACTACGAGGAAGCCTGCGGGCGCGCGGGCGTCATTGATTTCGCGGAGCTATTGCTGCGCGCCTTCGAGCTCTGGCGCGACCACCCGGAGCTCCTGGCGCATTACCGGCACCGCTTCCGCCACGTCCTCGTGGACGAGTTCCAGGACACGAACTCCATTCAATATGCGTGGCTCAAGCTCCTCGCCGGCTCGGAGGTGCATCCATTCGTCGTCGGCGACGATGATCAGTGTCTGGTCGCCGGTACGTTGATCACGATGGCTGACGGCTCGCAAAGGCCGATCGAGGCCATCGCACCGGGCGAGCAAGTCATGTCGAGCTACGGCCGCGGGGACTTTCGCCCCGCGGTCGTGACGGAGAGATTCACGACGCGCCGGCAAGGGCGGGTGGTATGCCTGCACTTACGGTCGGGCAAAGTCGTGCGGAGCACGCCCGAGCATACCCACTTTGCCGGCTATCTTCTCGGCGCGACGCCGCAGATGCACTTCTTGTATCTCATGTACAAGGAAGGCGTGGGGTATCGCATCGGCACCTCGCAGGCGTATCCGAACGGACAGGCGAAGCCCATGGTGGGCTTCAAACAGCGGGTACTGCAAGAGCGTGCCGACGCCGCTTGGATCATCCGGACGCATGCGAGCGAAAACGAGGCCAGGATCGATGAGACGCTGACGTCGCTACGCTACGGGCTCCCGACCCTGTCATTCGTTCCCCGCAGAGGGAAAGCGCGCAACGGCCTGGTCCACGATCCGCGATACATCGCGAGAACCTTCCAGTCCATCGATACCGGAGCCGCCGCCCTGCGTCTGCTGGAGGAATCCGGCCTTCGTCCGGACCGACCGCATCATGTGCCGCGAAGCCGGAACTCCTGCCGTCGAAACATCGTGATCACGCTATGCGGGGACCGCCGGGGCTCGAGTCCCCTGCACCGCATCAGCATCGTGGGTGTCGACGCGGCAGATTGCGCCGCTCTCGACGAGCTCGGCCTCACCGTGCGCCCGGCCAGGCGCGGCGGCCGGAGCTGGCGCTTCGAGACGGCTCGGAGCAACTTTGGCGAGCTCATGTCGATCGCCAAGCGCATTCGCGATCGATTGGGCGCGCGCTACGTTCTCAAGGGACAAATTCTGAGCCGCTCGCTGCCATTCATCCGTGCCGGCAGCGTTCGACCGGGCATGGTCCTCGCGACGCAGCCCGCTGGCTTTGATGTCGTCGTGCGTGTCGAGCACGAGGATCGCGACACCGATGTCCATGACTTGAACATCGACAAGACACACAACTACATTGCGAACGGAGTCGTGACTCACAACTCCATCTATGGCTGGCGCGGGGCGCGCATGGAGAACCTGCACGAGTTCCGCCGCGACTTTCCGCACGCGAGGCTCTTCCGGCTGGAGCAGAACTATCGCTCGACAGGGACGATCCTCAAGGGAGCGAACGCCCTGATCGCGCACAACTCCGGCCGCCTCGGCAAGACGCTCTGGACGAGCGGGGCCGGGGGCGAGCCGATCCGACTGTACGCGGGCTTCAACGAGCGCGACGAGGCCGAGTTCGTTCTGCGGCGGATCGAGGAATGGACGCAGCGCGGCGGCAGCCGCCGCGACATCGCCATTCTGTACCGCTCCAACGCGCAGTCGCGCATCTTCGAGGAGACGTTCCTCTCCGCGCGCGTGCCCTACCGGGTGTACGGCGGCCTGCGGTTCTTCGAGCGAGCGGAGATCAAGGACGCCCTCGCGTACCTGCGGCTCATCGGCAATCGCCGGGACGATCCGTCCTTCGAGCGCATCGTCAATCTCCCCGCACGAGGCATCGGCGCCAAGAGCATCGAGCTGATTCGCGAGCGCGCGCGAAGCGCGGGCTGCTCCCTGTGGGAGGCCGCCGCCGCGGCGGGCGATGCGCTCGGCCCCAAGGCCTCGCTCGCGGTGCAGGGATTCCTGGCGCTCATCGAGCGGCTCGCGCGCGAGATCGCGCCGCTCGAGCTCCACGAGCAGGTGGACCACGTGCTGCAGGCGAGCGGCCTCGTGGAGCACCACAAGCGCGAGAAAGCCGACCGAGGCGAGGCGCGGGTGGAGAATCTCATGGAGCTCGTGAGCGCCGCACGCGGCTTCGAGCCCGAGCCCGCCGCGGCGGGCGAGGAGCTTCCGCCGCTCGATGCCTTCCTGGCGCACGCCGCGCTCGAGTCCGGGGAGGGGCAGGCCGAAGCCTGGGAGGACTGCGTGCAGATGATGACGTTGCACAGCGCGAAGGGGCTCGAGTTCCCCGTCGTGTTCCTGTGCGGGCTCGAGGACGGCCTCTTCCCCCACCAGCGCTCGATCTCCGACCTCGAAGGCCTCGAGGAGGAGCGCCGCCTGTGCTACGTCGGCATGACGCGCGCGATGCGGCAGCTCTACCTCACCTACGCCGAGCAGCGCCGCCTGCACGGGATCGACAGCTACGGCCAGCCGTCGCGCTTCATCAAGGAGATCCCGCAGGGCCTCATCGAGGAGGTGCGGCCGCGCGTGCACGTCTCCCGTCCGGTGAGCGCGGCCCGCTTCCGCCCGGGAGCGCGCCTGGGGACGGACGTGAGCGAGCCCGCGCCGGAGGGGATGCGCCTCGGGGCGCGCGTGCGCCACGGCAAGTTCGGCGAGGGCGTGATTCTCAACGTGGAAGGCAACGGCGCGCATGCGCGCGTGCAGGTGAGCTTCGAGCAGCAGGGAACGAAGTGGCTGATGCTGCAGTACGCCAACCTCGAGCCGGTGTGAGCGCCGCGGCCGCATGAAAATCCTGATCCTCGGTGCAGGCCAGGTCGGCCGCACGGCGGCCTACCAGCTCTCGCGCGAGGAGGCGAACGAGGTCACCGTCGTCGACATCAACGAGGAGGTCCTGCGCGACCTGCAGGACCGCATCGACATCCGAACCGTGGCCGGCAACGCCGCGTACCCGGTCGTCCTCGAGACGGCGGGCGCCGCCGAGGCGGACATCATCGTCGCGCTCACCAACAGCGACGAGGTCAACATGACCGCGTGCGAGGTGGCCTACACGCTCTTCCGTACGCCCACCAAGATCGCGCGCATCCGCTCCGCGGAGTACACGAGCCGCCCCGAGCTCTTCAGCGAGGACGCGCTCGCGGTGGACGTGTTCATCAGCCCCGAGCAGCTGGTCACGGAGTACATCGAGCGCCTGATCCGCTATCCCGGCACGCTGCAAGTCCTCGACTTCGCGGAAGGCCGGGTCCGCCTCGTCGGCGTGCGGGCCTTGCAGGGCGGCCTCGCGGTGGGCCGGCGGCTGAGCGAGCTGCGCGAGCACGTGCCCGGCGTCGACGTGCGGGTGCTCGCGATCTATCGCGCCGGCCGCATGATCCGGCCGGACGGAGAGACGCTGATCGAGGACGGCGACGAGATGTACTTCCTCGCCGCGCGCGAGTCCATCCGGCGCGTGATGACCGAGATGCGCAAGAAGGAGGAGACCGCGCGGCGGGTGGTGATCGCCGGCGGCGGCAACATCGGCTTGAGGCTCGCGAAGGCGCTCGAGAAGAGCCAGCAGGTGAAGCTCATCGAGCGCGACCCGCAGCGCGCGCGGCGGGTGTCCGAGCTGCTGGAGAACGCCATCGTCCTCAACGGCGACGCCGCCGACGAGGAGCTGCTGGTCGAGGAGAACATCGACAGCACGGACGTCTTCGCGGCGATCACCAACTCCGAGGAGGCCAACATCCTCTCCGCCATGCTCGCGAAGCGGCTCGGCGCCCACAAGACGATCGCTCTCATCAACAAGCCTTCCTACGCCGAGCTGATCGAGAGCGGCAGCATCGACGTCGCCGTCTCTCCGCAGACCATCACCATCGGATCGCTGCTCGCCCACGTGCGGCGGGGACACATCGTGAAGGTGCATTCGCTGCGGCGCGGCGCGGCCGAGGCGCTCGAGGCCATCGCGCACGGCACGGAGACGAGCTCGCGCGTGGTGGGCCGGCGGGTGGAGGAGATCCCCCTTCCGCAGGGAGCGTCCATCGGGGCCGTCGTCCGTGGCGATGAGGTCATCATGGCCCACCACGACACGGTCGTGAGCGCCGACGATCACGTGATCCTGTACCTCTCCGACCGCCGGCACGTCGAGGCGGTCGAGCGCCTGTTCCTCGGAGCCTGAGAGGCTCGAGGCGCGCCGCATGCTGGCCGTCGTCAATGTGCTCGGGCTGATGCTCGCGGCCTTCAGCGCCGCTTACGTCCTGCCGATCGCCGCGGCGCTCGTCTCCGATGACGGCACCGGCGCGCCGTTCCT
>JASHSR010000154.1 GCA_030038645.1 Gammaproteobacteria bacterium | reverse complement strand
GGTCCGTGAATGTGCCACCCGCCTCACGCACGATCACCGTGAGCGCGGCGATGTCGAGAATGTTCACGTCGGACTCGACGACTACATCGAGCGATCCGCGGGCGAGCAGGTGGTAGTGGACGAAGTCGCCGTAGCCGCGGATGCGGCTCACGCGCTGGATCAGATCCCCGAAGCGCCGCCACTGCGCAGGCGAGCGCGTGAGCGTCTTGAGATTGCCCGTGGAGAGAATCGCGGCGTGGAGCTCGGTCGTCGCGCTGACATGGATCGGATGTCCATTGAGGTACGCTCCCGCGCCCTCCTCCGCCCACGCGAGCTCGCCGTAGACCGACGCGCTCGAGACGCCGAGCACGAGCCGGCCGTCGCGCATGAGCGCGATCTGCGTCGAGAAGAACGGGCAATCGCGAATGAACGATTTGGTTCCATCGAGCGGATCGACGAGCCACACGGCCTCGCCGTCGAGGCCCTGCTGGCCGGTCTCCTCGCCGTAGAAGCCGTAGCTCGGGAAACGCTCGGTCAGCACCCGGCGGATCGCCTCCTCCGCACGGAGGTCCGCTTCGGTCACGGGCGACCGGTCCGGCTTCGTCCGCACCTGTACGTTTCGCTGATAGAGCGATCGGATGATGTCGCCGGCCGCCTGCGCGGCATCGAGCGCGGCCTGCAGCTCTCTCGAGGGGGTGTGCATCGAATGGGTTCGCGAGTCGTCCCGGCGGGCAGCATAATACGTCGATGGGCTACCGTCTCAGCAAGATCTACACGCGCACTGGAGACGACGGCACGACCGGGCTCGGAGACGGCCAGCGCGTCCCGAAGGACGACGAGCGCGTGGAAGCCTACGGCACCGTCGATGAGCTCAACAGTGTGCTCGGCCTGGTGCTCGCCGCTCAGAGCCTGCCGGAGGCCGTCCGCGACTGCCTCACGGCCGTCCAGCACGAGCTGTTCGATCTCGGCGGGGAGCTGTGCATCCCCGGCCACCGCATGATCACGGCCGACCACGTCGCTCGACTCGAGAGCAGGCTCGATGAGCTCAACGATGCGCTGCCGCCGCTCGAGGATTTCATCTTGCCGAGCGGCGGCCCGGCAACCGCCGCGTGCCACATGGCGCGGGCGGTGAGCCGCCGCGCCGAGCGGCGCGTGTGGACGCTCGCGAAGCGCGACCCCGTCAATCCCGACGCGGCAAGATATCTCAACCGGCTCTCGGATCTGCTGTTCGTCATCGCGCGAGTCCTGGCGCGGCACGAGCGTGGCGCCGAGGTGCTCTGGCGGCACACGCGCGGCAAGCCGAGCACCGGACCGGCTTGATCGCGCAGCGGCATGCGTAAAGCGGACCGGCCGCTCACCGTCGTGGGCGTCCTGCTCTCCATGGCCATGGGCGCGATGGAAGCGACCATCATCGCAACCGCGATGCCGACCGTCGTCCAGAAGCTCGGCGGCATCGAGTACTACGGCTGGGTCGGCGCGGTGTACCTGCTCACCTCGACCGTCGTGATGCCGCTCTACGGCAAGCTCTCCGACCTCCACGGCCGCAAGCCCATCATTCTGCTCAGCATGGCGATCTTCCTCGTGGGCTCGATGGCGAGCGGCCTCTCGCGAAGCATGACGCAGCTCATCGTCTCTCGAGCGCTGCAAGGCGTGGGCGCGGGCGGACTGCAGCCCGTCTCCATCACCATCATCGGAGACATCTTCGACCCGGTGGAGCGCGCCCGCATGCAGGGCGTATTCGGCGCCGTGTGGGGCGTCTCCGCGATGAGCGGGCCGCTGCTCGGCGGGCTCATCGTGAACACGCTCTCGTGGCGGTGGGTCTTCTTCATCAATGTCCCGTTCGGGCTGCTCTCGGCGTTCTTTCTCACGATGTTCTTCCACGAGCGCACGGCGACGCACGAGCATCGCCTGGATCTCGGTGGCGCCGCGCTGCTCACGGCGTCGATCGTGAGCCTGCTCCTCGGCGCCGGGCGCTTTGAGCCCGGCACGATGCTGCCGCTCTCGGCCGTGCTGCTCGCGGGCTTCATCTGGGTCGAGTGCCGGGTGAGAGAGCCGGTCCTGTCGCTCTCGCTGCTGCGCCGGCCCGTCATCGGCATCTCGAGCGCCGCGGGAGCGGCCGTCGGCGCCGTCTTGTCATCGACCGTCATCTATCTGCCCTTGTACGTCCAGGCCGTGCTCGCCGGCACGCCGACCGAGGCGGGCGCCACGGTCTCGCCGATGCTGATCGGCTGGCCGATCGCGAGCACGATCGGGGGCCACCTGTTGCCGCGCACCGGCTACCGCCCGCTCGTGCGGACCGGCTTCGCCGTCGTGATGGTCATGTCGATCGCGCTCGCCATTCTGCTGCGCCACGGCGCGTCCGCAACGGCGCTCGGCGCGACAATGTTTGTCATGGGAGCCGGCATGGGAGCCGCCAACTCGGCGCTCATCATCGCCGTGCAGGAGAGCGCCACGTGGCAGGAGCGCGGCGTCGCGACGGCGAGCACGATCTTCTTCCGAACGATCGGGGGCGCCATCGCCGTCGGCGCGCTCGGCGCCGTCCTCGCGGCCGGCATCGGGCCCAGCGTGCCGGCCTCCGTGCTCAATCAACTGCTCGCGCCCGACCACGGAGGCATCGACGTCGGAGTCGCGGCGCAGGTGGCCGGCTCGCTGAGCTCGGGGCTCTATCACGTGTTCGACGCGATCGCGGTGATCTCGGTGGCCGCGCTCGCGGCCGGCCTGCTGTTTCCGCACAAAACGCTCTCGCAGAGCCCTCCGGCGGAGGACTTCCTCGCGGGGGAATGAGCGCCGCGAGGCGCCGTGCGGGGATTGGCAGGGATCCCCTTTTTTTGATCGAGTTTGGCGATTGATATGAGAAACGAGCTAAAGCCAATATATTTGGCTATAAGTCGCCATCCGAAACGGCATGGTCTACACGCGCAGCGGCGCTTTTTTTTGAGTTCTTCTCCAGCTCGTTAGCAGTATAGCCTGCCGCCGCACCCCTGCCCAGACTGGTCCTTCGGCCTGCATTCCGCTAAATAGCTCCGCCGCATCGGCGGGTTGCGCCCCGCCGGGCCGCCGACGGAGCCGCCTGCATCGCCGGGTCCGCGTCCGCAGCCGCCCGACGACCGCGAGCGCGCGACCCTCTCTACACCGTCCGGATGGACACTTAAGGAGACCCCGCATGTCCAACTCGATCCCCGTCCACGGCACCTGCGAGTCTCGATTCAACACAGTGCGCGAGCTCTTCCAGCGCAGCCTCGAGAGCGGCGAGGAGATCGGCGCCGCCGTCTCCTTCGTTCTGGACGGGCGCAGCGTCGTGGATCTCTGGGGCGGCCACTACGACCTCGCCCGCACCCGCGAGTGGGAGCGCGACACGCTGGTCAACGTGTACTCGACGACCAAGGGCATGGTGGCGCTCTGCGCGAATCAGCTCATCGACCGGGGCCTGCTGGATGTCGACGCGCCCGTCGCGAAGTACTGGCCGGAGTTCGCCGCGGCCGGCAAGCGGGACCTGCCGGTCCGCTGGCTGTTGAGTCACAAGGCCGGACTCTGCGCCATTCGCGAGCCGCTGCCGAAAGGCTCGCTCTACGACTGGCACCGCATGTGCGCCGCGCTCGCCGCTCAGGAGCCCTGGTGGACCCCCGGGGACGGCCATGGCTACCACGCGTTCACGTTCGGCTTCCTGGTGGGCGAGGTGATCCGCCGCATCACCGGCGAGAGCGCTGGCACGTACTTTCGCAGGAACGTCGCGGAGCCCCTCCGCGCCGATTTCCACATCGGCCTTGCGGCCGAGAACGACGCGCGTACCTCCGACATCTACTCCGTCTTCATCGGCAACAAGCCCGCGCCATCCGGACCCTCGAGAGACACGGCCTCTCCCCCGACGGGGCCGCTCGCGGAATTCGCTCGGGCGGTGCGCGACCCCACCACGATGCAGGGCGCCATGCTCTCGAATCCGCCTCAAGAGGCCGGCGCCGTCAACACGCGGGAATGGCGCGCCGCCGAAATCCCGGCGGTGAACGGCCACGGCACGGCGCGCTCGCTTGCGCGCATCTACGGCGCGCTCGCCCGCGGCGGCGAGATCGACGGCGTTCGGATTCTGAGCCCCGCAGCCATCGCCCGCGCCACGACCGAGGAAGCGTCCGGACCCGAACGCATGTTCCTCGGCGGCGTGCCGATGCGCTTTGGCCTCGGATTCATCTTGAGCGGGGGCACGAGCAGCTTTACGCGCCTCAGTCCCAATCCATGCGCCTTCGGACACACCGGCGCCGGCGGCTCGCTCGGCATGGCGGATCCCGACGCTCGAATCGGCTTTGGATTCACCATGAACAACATGCACGGGGGCATCGTAAGCGCCGGATCGACGCCTGCCGTGATGATCGACGCATTCTATGACGCGTTGAGCTAGGCCGCGTCGAGCGTCGGTTTGAGCCGGGATCGCCCGATGTCGGCGAATGGCGGTCCCGCCGTGAGCATCGCAGATGAGCAAACGGCCGCGAGCGCTGCGGTCAGCAGCTTCTGCATGGCGCTCGCCAGCCTGCGGGACGAGCCGGCCGATCAGCCAAACAGACCCCGAAGCCTGCTCAGAAACGAGCCGGAGCGCATGCGCCTCAAAGTCGCGGCCCAGCGGTCCTCCGCGACCAGCTTTCTCTCGAGGTCCACCTCCTCCCTCTTCATCAGCTCGAGGACTCGGTCGTCCTCATCCGCCTCGAGCCAGAATCCGTGCTGATTCTCGCAGAGCTCCATCTCCAGATCGTAGAACCGATACCGAAACCGGTTGAGGAAGGCGCCGCATTCGGGACATTTGTCGCTCGTGGGCGTCGCGCTGGTGACGAGAGTTCCCTTCGCGTGCTCGCCGAAGTCGAAGACCTCGTCTTCCAGCTGCTCGAGCTCCTGACAGTCGAGCCACATTCCGTTGCAGGATGGACAGGCGTTGACCTTGATCTTGTGCCGGACGGCCGGCGCCAGATCCTTATTGCATTTGGGGCACTTCAATTTGGCCTCCGATTCAGCCGTCCGCGAAGTTTGGCCGCGAGGTCGGCCCGCGAAGTCGGGCTCGCAATCTTCAGCGAGTCCCCCCCGACTGTCCGCGGGTGCCTCTGTTATTGTGCATCTCGCGGGGCCGCCGGAGAAGGGCTCCGCAAAATCCAGGAGTTCCCGAGGCCGAAGCGCTCCACGAGCTCGCGGCTGCCACGTGGCGGGCCGGTTGCGTGGCGGGCCGGTTGCATGGCGGGTCGGTTGCCTGGCGGCTGGTAGCGCAGCGGCTGGTGGCGAGGCGACTGGTCATGCGCCCACGCCGCAAGCGGTCCGGGCGCTC
>JASHSR010000153.1 GCA_030038645.1 Gammaproteobacteria bacterium | reverse complement strand
CATGCGCCGTGGCGAGCTCGAGCAGGTGACCGTCGGTGGTCTGCGCAGACCGAGTGACCCAGCTCGGCTGCCGGTCAGCCTCTAACGCGTCCGCGAGCAGCATCAGACCGAGCTTCGACTTCAGCCGGCATAGGTCTGCGCGCGCAGCACTCAGATTCTCCGCGAGTCTCGACGAGCCGCTCGCAATGCGGATGAAGCCGAGCTCGACGATGGCACACGTCGCCAGGCGCGGCGCCTTGTCGACTCCTGATCCTGACTGCACCTCATGGAGCCAACGCGACGCGCGCCGACAATGAACGTGACCCTGGTACGCAAGCGCCAAGAGTACGTTCACATCGAGAAGGTAAGTCAAGGAAAGTCCTTGAGCCATTCGCGCACCTGCTCGCTGGTGATTTTTTTCGCACCGGGCTGCGCCGTAACTATTGGATGACCCGTCAATTCATCGTATACCACGCGAGGACCGGTTCGCTCGCGTGGAACGTCAGATTCCACCGCAGTGTCGGATTCCTCTTCTGCGCCCGTCGTCTGAGTACTCGTGTGAGCTCCTCGTCCTTCATCATTCGTGTGCATGATTGGTCCATTGCAGAGCTTCGGGAGGGAGAACGCTATCGCTGCGGATAGCTCGATGCAAGCGAAATTTGAATGCATTTCCATCTTTTTCTCGACCTGGCAGACGTCGTCAAACGACGTCTGACGTCGACATTGTGAGACGTCCCCGCACGAACGGGCGGAGCCCGCGGCTCCTCAGCTCCCGCTCTTGAAGAGCTCCAGCGAGATGTATCCCGCGATATCGCGTAGCTGCGCGGGCGTCAACGCGCCGCGGAACGAGGGCATGTTGCGGTTCTTGCCGAGCGTCGCGGTCGCGATGATGTAGCGCATGTTGTCCGCGACGCTCGCGAGCGGCGCCCCGCCGCCGTGGCCGCCCATACCCGTTGTCCCATGGCAGGCGACGCAGTACAGAGTGTAGAGTCGCCGGCCGTCTGAGAGATCGGGATTCCCGAAAGCGTAGACGACCGGCGCCGCCGCGCCCGTCGCTCCGGACCCGGAGCCGGGAAGCGGCAATGGAAGCGAGGAGATCTTGCCGGAGAGTGAGAAGAGCCACACGCTGTCGCCGCGGCCGCCGGAGCCGAAGAGGGTGCCGGCGGAGAGCACGGCGACGTATTGCTCACCTTGATACAAGAATGTGCTCGCCGGCGCATTGACGCCGGCATCGGTCTGGAACTGCCAGAGGCGCTTGCCGCTCGAGTCATCGAGCGCCGTGAGCCGTCCGTCGCTACGGCCGACGAACACGAGTCCGCCCTTCGTGACGAGCGTGCCGCTCATGCACGCATCGGGCCACGCCTGCTCCCAGACGATGCGGTTCGTCGTGAGGTCGAAGGCGCCGAAGACACCCCGGCCCCGATTGCCGCTCAACGACTGGCGGTCGAGGCGCTTCGCAACCTTCGCGAAGTCCGGCTGCTTGAAGCGGCTCTCCCGGTGAGAGGACGTGCCGAGACGGTCGATGCCGCAGACGAAGAAGTGGTGGCTCTCAGGGTCGTACGAGCTCGGCGGCCAGTTGACGGCCATCTGCGGGCGGTACACGACCGGCGTCGTCCAGTACGGCGTGAAGATCCGGCCGTGGTTGACGAGCGTGAAGCCTTCCGGGGCGATGTCCACTTGCAGCGGGAAGAGCGGATCTCCGATCGGGTAGGGCTGCGTCGCCGCCGTGTTCTGGCGCGGCTCCTGTGGCACGGGATGCTCGACGATTCCGATGAGAGGCTGACCGGTCACGCGGTCCAGGATGTAGACCCAGCCCGTCTTGCAGATCTCCGCGATGCCCTTGCGAAGCGTTCCGTGGTAGATGGCATCGAAGAGCACCACGGGATTGGGGCAGTCGTAGTCCCAGATGTCGTGGTGGACCATCTGGAAGTACCAGCGGAGCTTGCCGGTCTTCACATCGAGCGCGAGCATCGAGGAGGTGAAGAGGTTGTCGCCGGCGCGCTGGTCGCCGGCGTAATTCGGGCTCGCGTTGCCGGTCGTGAAGTAGAGCAGGCCGAGCTGCGGATCGACGGCCGGCGTCTGCCAGATCGATGCGCCGCCTTCCTTCCAGGCATCGTTGTGTTGCGGCCAGGTGTCGTGCCCCACCTCGCCGGGACCGGGAATGGTGTAGAAGGTCCAGAGGAGCTTGCCGGTGCGCGCGTCGAACGCCTGCATTCGGCCCCGGATGCCGATGTCCGCGCCCGCGAAGCCGACGATGACCCTCCCGTCGTAGTAGAGCGGGGCGGCCGTGATCGAATAGCCCTTCGAGGGATCGGCGGCCTGAATGGACCAGACGACCCGGCCCGTGCGCTGATCGAGCGCGACGAGCTTGGAGTCGAGCCGGCCGACGAACACCTTGCCGTCGCCGAGCGCGATGCCGCGCGACACCCAGCCACAGCACACGTTCACGCGTTCCGGATTGAGATTGGCGCGATAGCGCCAGAGGATCTTGCCGCTTCGCACGTCGAGCGCGAACACGTCGTCCGCTCCCGTGACGATGTACAGCACGCCGCGATAGAAGAGCGGCTGCGCCTGCCCCGAGTACTGCGGGCTCATCCCCGAGCCGTCGAGGTGCGTGCGCCAGTTGGCCTTCAGGTTCTGGACGTTGCTTCGATCGATCTGCGTGAGCGGCGAGTAGCGCTGGTTCGCGAGATTGCCGCCGTTCGTGATCCATCCGGTCGTGGGCGGAGCGGCGAGCTGCTGCGCCGTGAAGGCCGGCGCGAGCGGAATCGGCGTGGACTGCCTTGCGCCGACTGGCGCAGGCTGGGC
>JASHSR010000017.1 GCA_030038645.1 Gammaproteobacteria bacterium | reverse complement strand
GCGGCCGCACAGGAGCCACCCACGGGGACTCAGGGGAGCGGAATCACTGTCCAGTTGTAGCTCAGGCTCAGGTAACAAGAACCAGTCCACCACATCCAGGGGGAAGAGGTCGGGTGGGAGCGCCGCGAGCACTTGGGCCAACCCGGGTATGACGAGGCGACGCTCGAACTGGAAGCGGGGCAGGCGCCAGGTCCCTTCGTATTCCAGCCCAAAAAGGGAGCGCTCCCGCAAGCGCTGGCGCACCCGGGTGACATCGACCTTGAGCAGCTTGGCCGCCTCGGCTGCCGACAAGCTCTCCTCCAGCAGCGCCATGTACTGGGCCTGACTGCCCAGGAGCGGATCGTCGTCGACTCCGATGACCGTCGCGTCCCTGAAGGCGCCAACACCCTTCAGGGCGGCCAGTTCCGCTGTCGGGAGCTCGACCGCGGGCCGGCGGCCGGAAGGTGGGGTGACGGCGGTGGCCAGGGGACGGTTGCCAGCGAGCGCCTTCCGGGCGGCGGCGTACCACCGCGCGAGCGAGCGTCTCGCCGCACTGCCGCCTGGCAGGTGCTCCAGGCCCTCCGATGGAAAAGCCGCAGTGGACTCGGTCATGGACTTCCTTCCTCACGAGGCCGGGAGTTCTCGGGAATATATTAGCAGGAGAAAGCGAGAGTCACATCAGGCCTCCGCACAGAGCGTCTCGCCGGAGCGCTTTGCCTGGCGCTCGGGTCAGGATCTGACCGTCCGGTACGACCTTTTTACGGCGCGCAGTTTCGCGACGACGTTCTGCTCGCGTTGCGGCTCCCCGATGCCTCATCACACCCGAAGCGGGCGGCCGCACCGTGCGCTACACGCTGAAGACCCCGTACCGCGATGGCACCACGCGCATCGTGCTGGAGCCGCTGGCGCGGCTCGCGGCGCTGGTGCCGCAGCCGCGCCTCGCCACGAATACGCATTCTCGTCAACACGCTGTAGCGGGGCGACCGACAGGGCACGCGGCTATCGCGGGGTAGTCGCAGCGGTCGCTCGGATTCGAAGCGGGTCGATGCTACCATTCCGTCGCCAGTATCATTCGAATGCCCCGTGCGGATTCCTGCGTGAGCGTACCTCCGTTGCGTGCGCAAAGGCGGGGGTTTGTCCGTGGCGGCCGCAGCGCAAGTGCCTGAGATCCCCAATTCCGATCCTCTGCCGTCTGAATCGGCCCCGCCTCTCAAAGCGGCCGCACCGGGCGATCCGCCCCGTTCCATCCCTCCCGAGCGTCTCGAGGGCGTGGTCGACGGCGCCGGGAAGCCCTCGCATCAGGCCGGCTCGACGCCGATTCAGGATCGCATCCTGCGTCTGCTCTCGAGCCGGACCCGGCGGCTGTTTCTGCAGGTGGGGCTGCCTTGGACCGCGGCCCTGCTCGTCGGGCTCGTCTCCGTTCTCTACGCCGATTGGAGCACGGACGTCTACGACGTCTTCATCGGGTGGGTCACGCCGCACTGGTGGCTCGCGTTCGTCCTCACGCCAGGCCTCACCGTGATCGCCGTCTATCTCACGCGGCGGTGGTTCTACGGGAGCGAGGGGAGCGGCATCCCGCAGGTCATTGCCGCGATGCACGCTCCGCGCCGCGACGACGACACGCTGATGCAGCGCCTGTTCGGCCTGCGCGTGATCGTAGGCAAGATCGGCTTGTCTCTGATCGGCCTGCTCGGGGGTCTCACCCTCGGGCGTGAGGGGCCCACGGTGCACATCGGCGCCGCGATCATGGCCGAGACGCAGCGCCTGTACCCCCGCAGGAATCTGCGGCTCGAGCGGCAGCTGCTGCTCGCCGGCGCGGCCGCCGGCCTCTCGGGGGCCTTCAACACGCCTCTCGCCGGCGTCATCTTCGCGATCGAGGAGATCGCGCGCGATTTCGAGAGCCGCACCAACGGCACCATGATCACCGCCGTGGTGTTCGCCGGGCTCACCTCCCTTGCGCTCGCCGGCAACTATCTCTACTTCGGCCAGCTCGACGTGACCGGGAGCCTGCACTTGGCGTTCGCCCTGCCAGTGATCGTCGCGGCCGTCCTCTGCGGGCTGCTCGGGGCGGCATTCAACTTGGCGTTGCTGCGCTGGACGAAGTGGATGCCGAAGCCCCTGCGCACGCTCAAAGTGAAGCATCCACTCTGGTTTGCGCTGTTGTGCGGCTTCATCATCGCCGGCGTCGGCGTGTCCACCCGCGGCCAGACCTGGGGCAGCGGCTACGATCAAGCGCGGGCGTTGCTCCACGGCACGGCCCCTCTGAGCCAAGCCTTCGGTGCCACCAAGTGGGTGTCGCTGACCGTCACCTACCTCGTGGGCCTGCCGGGCGGACTGTTCTCCCCCTCGCTGTCGATCGGAGCCGGGATCGCCCAATGGGTGCACGCGCTTTTCTCCTCGGAGTCCATGGCGGCACTGATCGCGCTCTGCATGACAGGCTATCTCGCGGCGGTCACCCAGTCGCCGATCACCTCTTTCGTGATCGTCATGGAAATGACCAACGGCACGGGCATGGTGATTCCGATGATGGCGACGGCGCTCGTCTCGGCACGCATCGCCGGCTTCTTCACCCTGCCGCTCTATGAGGTGCTCGCCGAGCAGAAGTACTTCGACTACGTGCCTCCCCCCGAGGCCCGAGTGGCGCGGACACTCTAGCCTTCAGGCCGCAGATCGCGTTACCCGCGGCACTCGAAGCTGCTCGCGCTCTGGGGATTGCCGCCGCGGTACTGCGCGTGCTCGGGGTACGGGCAGAGCGGGCGGCTCCGTCCGGGGAACGAGCGGCCGGTCGCGACGACGGAGTCCGGCGCATGGCCCTTCTCGACCCACGCGACGATTGCCGCGAGCATGTCGAAGCGGTCGAGGGTCGCATCGCCCCCGCCGCAGTGGCTCATGCCGGGGACGAGGAAGAGCCGGCTCCACTGCATCACCGCCCGCGCGCCGCCGTTATCCGCGACGAGCCGCCGGTAATAGTCGATCGTGTCCTGGGCGGAGAACCAGGGGTCGCTCACGCCGTGATAGAAGATCAGCTTGCCGCCGTGGCCGGAGAAGGTGCTGAGATTGGTCCAGCGGTCCGTGTCGCCCACGCGAGAGGGATCGTCCTCGGCCACTTGCTCGGCGGCGTCGACATCCATCTGTAGTGGCGGGGCGCCGCCGAGCGGCCCCGGGGCTCCGAGCAGCAGTCCCGGGACGATGCCACGGCCGCCCGAGGCGATGCCCGTGTCGAAGAAGAAGCCGGGATAGACTTGGCGGCCGAGCGAGTCCTTCGGGCCGGCGAAGCCGCGCTTCAACGCCGCCACCTTCTGCGCGGAGAGGCAGCTCTGGTGATTCGACCCCGTGCACTCGAGGCTCGTGGGGTCGAAGTCGCAGGCGAGAGGATTCTCGATGAGGCCGTCGCGAAGGCCGTCCTGCGCGTCGCAGGCTTTGAGGATCGCGTCGACGATCAGCTTGCGCTCGGCGGGCGAGAAAGCCTTCGAGCCGATGGGGCGGCCTGCGGCGTCGCGCGGCGCCACCTGGTCGAGCGCCGTGAGAACCCACTTGTCGCCGAGGTTCGAGAAGCCCGTGCGCATGGCGGGCGCGCCCGCGACGATGCCGTCGAAGTAGGTGGGATAGCGCTGCGACATGAGCATCGCCTCGCGGCCGCCCGTCGAGCAGCCCACGAAGTAGGAATGCGCGGCGCCTCGGCGGTAGTAGTGCGCGACGATCCGCTTGCCCACCTGCGCGACCGCGCCGACCGCCTGGTAGAAGAAATCGAGGCTCGCTTGCTGATCGGCGAGGAAGCTCGCGTCGAAGGGCCCGTGGCCCTCGTGCCCGGTGTCCGTGCTCACGACGGCGAATCCGCGCGCGAGCGCCGGAGTGTCTCCGCTCGCCTGAAATCCGAGGGGCTCGCCGACCGAGCCGTTGAGGCCGCCGCCGCCTTGGAAGAGGAAGCGGCCGTTCCACTGCTCGGGCAGGTTGATGGCGAATCGGATTCCGTACGGCTTGCCGTCGCGCCCGATGCGCGGGTCGATGACGCCTTCGACGCGGCAGTGGGCCGGGATGCGGACCGTGATGGGCGGCACGAACGGCATCGGCTTCGGCACGCCGCTCGGAACGAGCGCGGCCTGCTCGATCCGCATGTTGAAGCCGGCTAGCCGATAGTGGATGAGCGCCTGGCAGTCGCGCTCGGAGGCGTGGGCCCCGAGGGGCGCCAGCACGGCGAGCGAGAGCAGCGCGAGCCACGGGCGCGGATGCGCTCGCGCCACGTTCGGATCCGACATGGAGAGCCCCCCTACTCGTTATGCTCAGGCCGGCGAGCTTAGCATGGGCATCGGCCTGCCGTTCAGGCTCGGCCACCTCGCTGTGCCGTGCGGGGCTCGCCGCCGCGCTCGGCTGCGCGCGCTCGCGGCCTCGCTCCGCCGTGCGGGCTCGCCACGTCGCTCCGCCTTGCGCCCCGGCGCGGGTCCTCCTAGAATGAACGTTCATTCATTTCCCGGGGCAGGCGCGGCGCGGTCCGTCGGCTCGCGCCGCCGAGCCTGCCTCCGGTGCCTCTGGACCGGAGTGTCGCCATGCTCATCCGCCCGTCCGCGCGTGGCCTCTGCGTCGCCGCGGCGCTCGCGGCCGTCACCGTCCTCTGCGGCTGCGGCCAGCGCGCGGCGACCCTGCCGAGCGGCGACTTCCGGCCCGAGGTCACGGTCGTCACCCTCAAAGCGCAGCGTGTCACCCTGACGCGCGAGCTGCCCGGGCGCACGACCGCCTACCTCGTGGCCGACGTGCGGCCGCAGGTCTCGGGCATTGTCGAGCGGCGGCTGTTCACGGAGGGCAGCCTCGTGCACGCGGGCCAGGTGCTCTACGAGATCGACGACTCGCTCTACCGCGCGCAGTACGACAACGCCAAGGCGGCGCTTCAGAAGGCGAAGGCCAATGAGGTCGCGGCGCATCTCGCCGCGCAGCGCGCGGCGGAGCTCATCAAGATCGATGCGATCAGCGCGCAGGACAACGAGAGCGCCGTCTCCGCCGAGGGCCAGGCGGTCGCCGACGTGGCCGCGGCGCGCGCGGCGCTCGACAGCGCCGCGGTCAATCTCGCCTATGCGCGGATCACGGCGCCGATCACGGGTCGCATCGGCCGATCGTCCGTCACGGCGGGGGCGCTCGTGACGGCGGACCAATCCACCGCGCTCGCGACCATCCAGCAGCTCGATCCCATCTACGTCGACGTGAACCAGTCGAGCGCCGACTGGCTGGCGCTCAAACAGGAGATCGACTCGGGCCGCATCCAATCGACGGGAGCCGGGACCCCGGCCACGATCGTGCTGGAGAACGGCGCCATCTATCCTCACCGGGGCACGCTGCAATTCACGGATGTCACGGTCGATCCGACGACCGGAAACTTCCTGCTACGCGTGCTCGTGCCCAACCCCGACGGCCTGCTGCTGCCGGGCATGTACGTGCGCGCGGTCATCGACGAGGGTGTGCTGCCCCGCGGCGTGCTCGCCCCGCAGGAGGGTATCCAGCACGACCCGCGCGGCAATGCGACGGCGCTGGTCGTCGACGCCGCCGGCAAAGTCGAGGAGCGCCAGGTCGACATCAATCGTGCCGTGGGCAACCGCTGGCTCATCGACAGCGGCCTTGCGGCCGGCGACCGCCTGATCGTCTCCGGCGTGCAGAAGGTACAGCCTGGCATGGGGGTGCGGGCGATCGAGGCTTCGGTGCAGGCCGCCGGCGCCCCGGCGCAGCCCGAGGCCGCACCGCAGTCAGAAGCCCCGGCGCGGTCCGAAGCTCCGGCACAGTCCGACGCCCCGGCGCACGCGTCCGCGGCGCCTTCCGACGCGTCGCGGTAGCACGCCGCGCGCCACCGCAGCCATGTCGCTCTCGCGCTTCTTCATCGACCGGCCGATCTTCGCCTGGACGATCGCGCTGCTCATCATGCTGTTCGGCGCGGTGTCGATCACGCGCCTGCCGATCTCCCAGTACCCGGACATCGCTCCGCCCGCGATATCGATCACCGCCTCGTATCCCGGCGCCGACGCGCAAACGGTCGAGGATTCGGTCACCCAGATCATCGAGCAGAACATGACCGCGCTCGACGGCCTGGTCTACATGTCCTCGACGAGCGACAACGCCGGCAACGTGACCATCACGCTCACGTTCCAGACCGGCACCAATCCGGACATCGCGCAGGTGCAGGTGCAGAATCGGTTGCAGCAGGCCGTCCCGCTGCTGCCGGAGGTGGTGCAGCAGCAGGGGATCAGCG
>JASHSR010000152.1 GCA_030038645.1 Gammaproteobacteria bacterium | reverse complement strand
TCGGCACCTTCGATGCTCACATGAATACGCTCGACCGCCCCGTCTGGGCAAGCCTGAGTACCCGGCATTCGGCGTTGTCGGTCGGCAACCCGCTCGCTCGTCGGTACGCGCCGGACATCAACGCCTTCGCATCGGCGTGCGACGACTCTGAGCCGGCAATGGCCGCCTTGGCCGGATTGGTGGGTCCGGGCGAGCAGATATTCGTTCTGCAGGTCCCAAGGATTGTCGTGCCGTCGGGCCTTATCGCGATCAAGTCGGCGAAATGTGTTCAGATGCTCGCGAGTCGGGCAGCCCGACCCGAGCGGACACCCAACGATATACTCAAACTGACGGGGACCGACGCACCTGAAATGCTCGCGCTGGCCCGGCTTACGGAGCCGGGGCCGTTCTATGCGCGAACGCATCGAATGGGGACGTTTCTCGGTATCCGGGTCGACGGACGGCTGGTGGCGATGGCTGGGGAGCGCTTTCGATTTCCGGGCTATACCGAGGTGAGTGGAGTCTGCACGCATCCCGATTTTCGAGGCCGCGGCTTCGCACGCATGCTTTCCCAGGCAGTCGCGGCGCGCATCGAAGCTCGCGCCGAGCGGCCCTTTCTCCACGCCTGGAAGACAAACGTCGCGGCAATCTCACTGTACAAGTCGCTTGGCTTTGAGGTGCGTGCCGAGGTCGACGTCGTAGTGATGGAAAGGCGGAACTCTTCCCCATGAAGCTCAGAGGTCGAGATCGTCTCGTCCCTTCTGGCCGGCAGTCGCGTAGCAGTCGCTTGTAATCGAGATACTGGTTGCTAATAGTCGCGCTGCTGGATGATGGTCAGCCCCGCCGCGAGAAACAAGACGGCCAAAACGCATGCCGAGACGATCGCCTCCCAGGGGATCTGATGCGTGATCAGCGGCGATGCCGCAGCGAGCGGCCGGAAGATGTCGATAGACCGCGGAAGCGGGTCGGCGCTCGCAAGAACGAAAAGCACAACCAGAGCGAGCCCGCTGGCCCTGAATCGCCAGCCTTCGTCGCAAAACGCGGACAGACACGCCGATATACCGTAGAGGGTGAAACTGCAGGCGAGGACCTCCGTGAAGCACGCAAGGGCGTCATGCGCGTTCACGGTATGCGGCTGAACAACCTGCCAAGCGGCGACCGCAAATAGCGTCACCAGAGCCACCGTCTCGAGTACGCCGGTAACGGTCCGCACTGCGAACAACCGAGCGCGCGTTACCGGCAACGACAGGGTGAACAGCATGGACCCTTCCATACCCTTCTCGGAAGCGCCCGGCCGCGTCGAAGCCGTTTGGATTCCAGAGCCGGCCAGTGTGATCGTAGCGAGAAACGACAGGAACCCGAACATCCCCAGAAGGGCTGCTGATAGTCTTTGCGGATCGCTCGCCTGTGCGTGTCTAGGTGCCGCGAGGTCGATACCGAAGAAAAGGACGCCGAAGAACAACGCCCAAACGATTCGCCATCGGGTCTCCAGCCACGCCTTCAACCAGAGCATTTGTTGTTCCCTACATGTTCGAGAAAGACTTCTTTGAGCGTGACCGGAAAGCACTCGACCAACGCTCCCGGCAGCTGCCGCAGCTGCGCGGCGACCGCGTCGGCATTACGGCTCACGAGCACGGAGAGCATCCGGCCGCTGCGCCGCACACTTTCGACTCCGTCTAATCGGCCGACGTCGCTCGGCGGCTCGGCCGAGCACACGACACTGAGCCGTTGGTAGCGCGCCTTGAGGTCATCGAGCGCTCCGGACAGCAGCGTCTTGCCACCGTCGATGATGGCGACGTGATCGGCGATTTGCTCTACATCGGGAAGCTGGTGCGAGGAGAAGAAGATCGTCGTGCCACGTTCGGCAGTGATCGCGACGAGCTCGCGGAGCAGCTGCTCGACGACAGTCGGATCGAGGCCTTCCATGGGCTCGTCGAGAATCAGCAGCTCCGCGCCGTGCGAGATCGCGAGCAATATCATGAGCTTCGATCGCATGCCTTTCGAGAGCCGCGGGATCAACTTGTCGCGCGGCAGCGCGAATAGATCGAGATAGCGCTGCTCCAAATCATGTCGCCAGCCATGGAAGAACGGGCGCGTGAAGCGAATCATGCCGTCCACCGTCATGTACGGATACAAGTCTTTCTCTTCGGTGACGAATCCGATCCTGCGGCGAATGCCCACGGCGGCGCCCCGATCGTCCACGGGCTGGCCGAAAACGTGCGCCGAACCGCTATCCGCTTTGATGAGGCCCAGCAGGTGCTTGATCGTAGTCGTCTTGCCGGCGCCGTTGCGCCCGAGAAAGCCGAACACGCTTCCGGCCGGCACTCGCAGATCGAGGCCGTCGAGCGCAGTGTGACTGCCGAAGGACTTCCGGAGGCCTTGAATTTCGATTATCGCCTCGCTCATGCTGTCCCCGTATCACGGCTCTTTCGGACCGCTGCGAGTTCGCTCTCTATAGTTCGGCGAATCTCCTCTTCGGACATGCCGAGCGCCACCAAGCGCTCGATCGCCGAGCTGACGAGCTTTTCGGCCTTGGCCATGACCTGACGGCGCCCGACGACGGACCGCCCGATGAAAGCACCGGAACCTTGTCTGAGCTCGACGACTCCCTCGTGTTGCAGCTCTCGGTACGCGCGGACCACCGTATTGGGATTGATCACAAGCTCCTCCGCCAAACTCCGGATCGTCGGGAGTCTCTCGCCCGCTCGAAGGGCGCCGGTCTCGACGCCGTGTCTGATCTGCCCCATCAACTGTAGATAGACGGGAATGCCCGATGAATGGTTGAGGTGGAAGATCACGTATTGTACTACTCTGATAGCACAATACACGCCGATAGAGCCTCGGTCAAGACGAAGCGGAAAGGTCGAGATCTGATCGCGATGCTGGGAACGAGCGAATACCTGGTTAGGGTTAAGATCGTTCCGGCGGGCGACAACGACGGCCGAGGCGCCGCGTACATGCGCCGCTAGCGGTGTGCAGGCTCATTAAGGCATCGAAGGGAGAATTACTTGGCCACTTCTGTCGAATATCGCGCGGGCGCTCCACAGGTCCCATAGTCGAGAAGGCTTTAGCGGTCTTCGAGATTTTTGAGAGTCTGTTTGGCCGTCCAATCACCCTGCGCCGCAGCTTTCTTGTACCACCGCGCCGCCTGGCCGTAGTCGCGCGGGACGCCTAAGCCGTTAAGATAGATCGCGCCGATATTTTCTTCCGCGTTCGCATTCCCCTGAGCCGCCGCCTTGCGGAACCACTGCATCGCCTGGCCGTAGTCGCGCGCGACGCCTAAGCCGTCCTCATAGAGCCCGCCGATATTAGCCTCGGCAGTCGCATCCCCCTGAGCTGCCGCCTTGCGATACCACTGCATCGCCTGGCCGTAGTCGCGCGCGACACCCTGGCCGCGGTAATAGAGCGCGCCGATATCATCCTCGGCGCTCGCATTCCCCTGTGCCGCCGCCTTGCGGAACCACTGCATCGCCTGGCCGTAGTCACGCGCGACTCCTGAGCCGGTCTCATAAATCTCGCCGATATCATCCTCGGCGCTCGCATCCCCCTGTGCCGCCGCCTTGAGGGCCCACTGCATCGCCTGGCCGTAGTCGCGCGCGACACCCTGGCCGCGGTAATA
>JASHSR010000151.1 GCA_030038645.1 Gammaproteobacteria bacterium | reverse complement strand
GCGGCCTCACCGCGCGCGAAGGCTCAGCGGCCGCGGTAGATGATGCGGCCCTTGCTCAAATCGTACGGCGTCATTTCGACCGTCACCTGGTCGCCGGTGAGAATGCGGATGTAGTTCTTGCGCATCTTCCCCGAGATGTGCGCGGTGACGACGTGGCCGTTCTTGAGCTTCACGCGGAACGTGGTATTGGGCAAAGTCTCGACGACCTCGCCCTCCATCTGAATCGCGTCTTCTTTTGGCATTGGGGCGCGCATTCTGCATAAACGGCCGCGGCAATGCAATTTGCGGCCGGGCGCAGGCGCGGAGCGGCGCAGGGGCGCACGAGTGGCCGGGCCGAGGAGTGGCCGACGAGCCGGCGGGCGACTTGGCGGAGGGGCGGACGAGCGGCGCGCCGGCGTCACGCGCGCGGGGGATTGATGTGCAGGCGCAGCAGGTCCTGGAAGGCCGAGCGCGGAATGAGCCGGCTGCCGAGGCTCGTGAGATGCCGCGAGGATAGCTGACAGTCGATCACGATGATGCCCTCGGCGCGGCAAAACTCGACGAGCCGGGCGAGGGCGACCTTCGAGGAGTCCCGCTCGTAGCTGAACATCGACTCGCCGAAGAACACCCCTCCCAGCCGCACCCCGTAGAGGCCCCCCACCAGGCGCCCCCCGAGGTAGGTCTCGAAGCTATGGGCGTGGCCGGAGCGATGCAGCTCGAGATAGGCGGCGCGCATCTCGGGCGTGATCCAGGTCCCGAGGCCGGTCGCTCTCGGCGCCGCGCACCCTGAGACGACGGCGGCGAAGTCGCGGTCGATGAAGGTCTCGAACCCCCGGTTGCGAAGCGTCTTGGCGAGGCTGCGCGAGCAGCGGAACTCCTCGGGGTACAGGACGGCGCGCGGGTCCGGCGACCACCAGAGGACCGGCTGCCCAGGGGAGTACCAGGGAAAGATGCCGCGCTCGTAGGCGGCGAGCAGGCGGGCTGGGGAGAGGTCGCCGCCGGCCGCGAGCAGTCCTTGCGGCTCATCGAGCGCCCGCTCGAGCGGCGGAAAGCGCTCGGGCGCATCCTGCGGGGAGAGCCACGTGATGGTCTTCACGACTGGCGCCCGCCCGCGTCCTCGGCGCGGCGGTCCCGGTAGGGCACGTGGGACTGGACCTCCGCCGCGTAGGCGTCGATCGCCTCGCCCTCCCGCTCGAGGTACTCGCGCACGGCCTCGCGAAAGCGCGGGTCTGTGATCCAGTGAGCCGACCGCGTGATCGTCGGCTCGAAGCCCCGGCTCACCTTGTGCTCGCCCTGCGTGCCCGGCTCGAAGCGCTGGATCCCGCGCTCGATGCAGAACTCGATGCCCTGATGGTAGCAAGCCTCGAAGTGCAGGCTGTGATAGTCCGCCTCGGCGCCCCAGTAGCGCCCGTAGAGCGCCGCCGGGCCGAAGAAGAAGATGGCGGCGGCGACCGGCCTGCCCGAGCGCAGCGCGAGCTTCACCATCAGCCGATCGCCGAGCGCGCGCGCGATCTCCCCGAAGAAGGCCCGGGTGAGGTAGGGCTCGTGGCCGTGGCGGAGGAAGGTATCCCGGTGAAAGGCGTAGACGCGGTCGAGCAGGCGGGGCTCGCGCTCGAGCGCCGAGCCGAGCCAGGTCTCGAAGGCGATGCCGGCCTCGGCGACGCGGCGTCGCTCGCGGCGGGCCTTCTTGCGCTTCTCGGCGGTGAAGGTCTCGAGGTATTGCTCGAAGCTCGCATAGCCGTGATTGGTCCAGTGGAACTGGCAGTCGCGTCGCGTGAGCCACCTCGCGCGCTCGAAGGCGGCTCGGTCCGCCTCCTCGAGGAACAAGACGTGCGCCGAGGAGAGCGATTCGCTGCCCGCGTGGGCCTCGATGGCCTCGATGAGGCTCTGCCGGGTGCGCGGCCCGTCGAGGTCCGGGCGCACGAGCAGCCGCCCGCCGGTCGCCGGCGTGAAGGGCACGGCCACGGTGAGCTTCGGATAGTAGCGGCGCCGCAAGCGCGTGTAGGCCTGGGCCCAGCTGAAATCGAAGACGAACTCGCCGTAGGAGTGCGACTTGACGAAGGCCGGCGCCGCGGCGGCGAGCCCACGCGCATCGCGCAGCGTCACGTAGGAGGGCATCCAGCCGGCCTCCGCGCCGAGGCAGCCCGTGTGCTCGAGCGCGGCGAGGAACTCGTGGCGCAGGAAGGGCGAGTCGGTGCCGGCGAGGCCGTTCCACTGCTCGCGGTCGAGGTCGTCGATGCTGCGAACGACGCGCGCCGCGAGGTCGCGAGATTTCAGGTCACGAGACTCCACTGTCCAAGCTCTCGAGATAATGATCGGCGTCGAGCGCGGCCATGCAGCCCGAGCCGGCCGAGGTCACCGCCTGGCGATAGACATGATCGGCCACGTCGCCCGCCGCGAATACCCCGCGGACGCTGGTGGCGGTCGCATCGCCCTCGAGGCCGCTCTTGACGAGAATATATCCGTTGCGCATCGCGAGCTGCCCCTCGAACATCGTGGTGTTGGGCGAGTGGCCGATGGCGACGAACACCCCCGTCACCGCTAGGCGCGATGCCGTTCCGTGCAGCGTCGACCGCAGGGCGAGACCGCTCACCCCCTGGTCGTCGCCCAGCACCTCATCGACCGCGTGATTCCACACCACCGAGACCTTGCCCGCTCGCTCGTGCTCGAGGAGCTGCCGCTGCAGGATCTTCTCGGCGCGCAGCTTGTCGCGACGGTGAACGAGCGTCACGTGCTCGGCGATGTTCGCGAGGTAAAGCGCCTCCTCGACGGCGGTGTTCCCGCCTCCGACGACCGCTACGCGCTGGCCGCGAAAGAAAAAGCCGTCGCAGGTGGCGCAGGCCGAGACGCCGCGGCCGCGATAGCGCTGCTCGGAAGGCAGGCCGAGGTACTTCGCCGTGGCGCCGGTTGCGATGATGAGGGCGTCGCAGGTGTAGCGCGTGTCGTCGCCCGAGAGCTCGAGCGGCCGCTCCGTAAGCCTCACCGACTGGATGTGATCGTTGACGACTTGCGTCTCGAACCGCCTGGCATGACGGAGCATCCGCTCCATCAGCGCCGGACCCTTCAGCCCCTCCGCGTCGCCCGGCCAGTTGTCTACGTCGGTGGTCGTCATGAGCTGGCCTCCCTGCTCGACGCCGGTGATGAGGAGCGGGGCGCGGTTGGCGCGCGCCGCGTAGACGGCCGCGGTGTAGCCTGCCGGGCCGGAGCCGAGGATGATCAGCCGGCTGTGCACGGATTTCGCCATGTATAATGAATCTCCGAAACTGCTACGCACCCGAGGAAATCGCGGCGCGTTCGCGTCGATACTATCGCGGGCGGCGAGCCGCGTTGAAGCGGCGAGCGCCCGAGCAGGGATGTCGGGCCGGACAGCGTACCAGGGACGGCTGCTTGCGTAGAGGCCGAGGAAGACTAATTTGGCCGAGTCGACTGCGCGGGGCCCCGCGCGATTCAGCGAATCCGTGAGCCGCGGGCTGCGCGAGAGCGCGGCCATCGCGCTCGCGGTCCTCGCGCTCGTGCTGTTCGCGGCCCTCGCCACCTACAGCGCGGACGACCCGGGGTTCTCCTCGAGCGGCAGCGGCCCGGGGCCCGTGCACAATCGCATCGGAGCGGTCGGCGCCTTCGTCGCGGACCTGCTCTTCTACCTGTTCGGCCGGCCCGCGTTTCTCTTTCCCGTGATGGTCGCCGTGGCGGCCTGGGTGGTCTTTCACAACCGTCACAGGACCGAGCGCGCCTCCCGGGCGAACACCGCCGTCCGCGTGGGCGGGTTCGTCTTGCTGCTCGTCGCGAGCTGCGGCCTCACGACGCTTCACTGGAGCGCGGGGCCCCTGCGGGCGACCGCCGGCGGCGTAGTGGGAATCGAGGTGGGTCAGGGCCTGCGGGACGGGCTCAACGACCTCGGCGCCACCTTGCTCATGATCGCGGCGTGGATGGCCGGAGTGTCCCTCGCCTTCGGCGTCTCGTGGCTCGCGATCATGGACCGGCTCGGCGCGGCGGTCTGGGCCGGCGTCGGCTGGGTCCGCAGCCGCTCGTCCACCGCGCGCGACTTGGCGGAGGGGCGCGAGAGGCGCCAGGCTCGCAAGGAGACGGTTCAGATCGAGCAGAAGAAGGCCGCCGCGCGCCCGCCGCCGCGGATCGAGCCGCCTACGCCCGTGGTCGAGACGAGCGAGCGGCTCGAGAAGGAGCGGCAGGTGCCGCTGTTCGAGCCGCCGAAGTCCACCGAAGTGCCGCCCCTGAAGCTGCTCGATGACCCGCCGCTGCAGGAGCCTTCGTACTCCGCCGAGGCGCTCGAGGCCATGTCGCGGCTCGTGGAGATCAAGCTGCGGGACTTCGGCGTCGAGGCGGAAGTGGTGGCCGTCCAGCCGGGACCGGTGGTCACCCGGTTCGAGCTGCGCCCCGCGCCGGGCGTCAAGGCGAGTCAGATCACCGGACTCGCGAAGGACCTCGCGCGCGCGCTCTCGGTCATGAGCGTCCGCGTCGTCGAGGTCATCCCCGGCAAGTCGGTGATGGGCCTCGAGATCGCGAACGAGAAGCGCGAGCTCGTCACGCTCGGGGAGATCATCCGCTCGAAAGCGTACGACGATATGGCGACGCCGCTCGCCCTCGCGCTCGGCAAGGATATCGGCGGCCAGCCGGTCGTCGCGGACCTCTCGCGCATGCCCCACCTGCTCATCGCGGGGACCACCGGATCGGGCAAGTCGGTCGCGATCAACGCGATGGTGCTCTCGCTGCTCTACAAGGCGACGGCCGAGCACGTGCGGCTCATCATGATCGATCCGAAGATGCTCGAGCTGTCGGTGTACGAGGGCATTCCCCACCTCCTCGCGCCCGTCGTCACCGACATGAAGCAGGCGGCGAACGCGCTGCGTTGGTGCGTCGTCGAGATGGACCGGCGCTACCGGCTCATGGCCGCGCTCGGGGTGCGCAATATCGGAGGCTTCAATCGGCACGTGCAGGACGCGATCGATCAGGGCAGGCCGATCCGCGATCCGGTGCTCACGCAAGAGGCGGCCAACGATCCCTCGATCGATCAGTCGCAGATACCGGACCTCACCCCGCTGCCTTACATCGTCGTGATCATCGACGAGCTCGCCGACCTCATGATGATCGTCGGCAAGAAGGTGGAGGAGCTCATCGCGCGGCTCGCGCAGAAGGCACGCGCCTCCGGCATCCACTTGGTGCTCGCGACGCAGCGGCCCTCCGTGGACGTGATCACGGGCCTCATCAAGGCGAACATCTCCTGCCGTATCGCCTTCCAGGTCTCGGCGAAGGTCGACTCGCGCACCATCCTCGATCAGATGGGGGCCGAGACGCTGCTCGGCCATGGCGACATGCTCTATCTCTCGGGCGGAACCTCGATGCCGCAACGCGTGCACGGCGCGTTCGTCGCGGATCAGGAGGTGCACCGCGTCGTCGAGTTCCTGAAGAAGGGCAGCGCGGCGACGAGCTATGTCGAGGAGGTTCTGTCCGGCCCCAGCGCACCGATCCCGGGGCTGCCCGGGGAAGACGACGAGGAGGGCATGAGCGTCGGCGCGAACGGCGTCGACGCGGAGCAGGACGCCCTGTACGACGAGGCGGTCAAAATCGTCACTCAGGAGCGCAAGCCCTCGATCTCCTATGTGCAGCGCCGGCTCAAGATCGGCTACAACCGCGCCGCACGCCTGCTCGAGGCCATGGAGGCGGCAGGCGTGGTCGGCCCCCTGCAGTCGAACGGCGCTCGCGAGGTGCTGGCGCCGCCTCCCCCGGACTGATCGCGAATGAGACGCGCACGCTTTCGCCCGGGCACCACGTGGCTCGCAGTGCCGACCGCCGCCCTGCTGGTGTGGGGTGCCGCGGGCGGCGCTGTCGCGCAGGCTGCTGGCGCCGTCACTCAGGCTGCCGACGCCGTCGCTCAGGCTGAGGGCGCCTCGCAGGACGCCAGCGCGGTCGCGCAGGGCGCCTCCCCTCAGGCCCCCGGCACCGGGAGCGTCGCCGCGCTCGACCGGTTCCTCGATGGGCTGCGCTCGCTGCGGACTCGTTTCTCCCAGACCGTGACCGGGGCGCACGGCCGGATCGTGGCGCAGGCGACTGGGGAGCTCATCGTCCTGCGTCCCGGCAAATTCCGCTGGGAGATTCACCCCGTCGGGCAGAGTGCCGAGCAGAGCGCGGGGCAGAGTGGGCAGGATGGCGGGCAGAGCGCCGGGCAGGGTGGCGGACAGAGCGCGGGACAGAGTGGCGGGCAGAGCGGTGCCGGGCAACTGCTCGTCGCCGATGGCCGCAACCTCTGGTTCTACGACGCTGATCTGCAGCAGGTCACGGTCCGGCCCCAGAGCACGGCGCTCACCGCAACTCCGGCGATGCTGCTCTCCGGCGGCACGAATGCCCTCAGCGCCTTCGAGGTAAGCGGCGCCGGCAGGAAGGACGGCCTCGACTGGGTGCAGGTGGTTCCCAAGGCGGCCGACGCCGACTTCAAGGAAGCGCGGCTCGGCTTTTCCGGAAACGAGCTGGAGCGCATGATCCTCGAGGACAAGCTCGGGCAGACTGCGACGCTCAGCTTCCAGGACGCCGAGCGCAACGTGCCGGTCGCTCCGTCCGAGGTCAGCTTCACCCCGCCGGCCGGCGCCGACGTGATAGGAACGCCGCAGAAATGAGCGACTCCAAGGCCAGCAGGCCCCCTCGCAACACGGATGTCGCGGCGCGCAAAGCGCGGCCTCGAGCGCTCGGCCGCGAGCCGGGCCCGAGCCTCGGCCCGATGTGGTGGGCCATCGGCTGGGCGCTCGTGCTGTTCATCACCTACTCGACCCTCGCACCCGCGCAGTACGTGCCCAATCTACACCTCTGGGACAAGCTCGAGCATGCGAGCGCCTTCTTCGGCATGACGCTCTGGTTCGCGGGTCTCATCCGCCGCAGCCGCTATCCGGCGCTCGCGCTGTGGATGCTCCTGTTCGGCGGCGGCATCGAGATCGCGCAGGGCACGATGGGGCTCGGGCGCGACATGGACATCCACGACTGGTACGCGGACGCGGTCGGCGTCGGTGTGGCGCTCGCGCTGGCGTACGGGGGACTCGGCCAGTGGATGGTATACGCCGAGCGTCTGCTCGGGCTCGCTCGTGAGTCTCCGTGAGCCCTCCACTCGCGATCGCCTGCGGCCGCTCGCCGACCGGATGCGGCCGCGCACGCTCGCGGAGTTCGTCGGGCAGAGGCATCTGCTCGCGCCCGGCAAGCCGCTGCGCGAGGCCATCGAGCGCGGGCAGCTGCACTCCATGGTGCTCTGGGGCCCGCCGGGCACGGGCAAGACCACTCTCGCGCGCTTGATCGCCCAGCGGGCGGATGCCGACTTCATTGCGCTCTCCGCCGTCGCCGCCGGCGTAAAGGACATCCGGGCGGCGGTCGATCACGCTCGTGCCGCCCATAGCTCGAGCGGACGGTCGACCGTGCTCTTCCTCGATGAGGTGCACCGCTTCAACAAGGCTCAACAGGACACCTTCCTGCCCTTCCTCGAGGACGGCACGCTCACCTTCATCGGCGCGACCACCGAGAATCCCTCGTTCGAGGTCGTGAGCGCGCTGCTGTCGCGCGCGCGCGTGTACGTGCTCAAGGCGCTCGATGCGTCGGATCTGCTGAGCCTCCTCGAGCTCGCCTGGAGGGATGAGGAGCGGGGACTCGGGCTCGCTCATCTCGGCGCGCAGCCCGAGGCGCTCGAGCTCATCGCGCACGCGGCCGACGGCGATGCCCGGCGGGCGCTCAACATGCTCGAGCTTGCGGCCGGACTCGTTGAAGCGGGACCTGCAGGCGCGCCAGGAAAAGCGGCTCGCGACGAGGCCCCGCGAGCGCTGACGCTCGCCATTGCCCAGGAGGTGGCGGCCGGCGGCCGCAGGCGCTTCGACAAGGGCGGCGATCAGTTCTACGACCAGATCTCGGCGCTGCACAAGGCCGTGCGCGGCACCGATCCCGACGCGGCGCTCTACTGGATGGCCCGCATGCTCGATGGGGGCTGCGATCCGCTCTACATTGCCCGGCGCGCCGTGCGCATGGCCGTCGAGGACATCGGTCTCGCCGATCCGCGCGCCCTCGCGCTCGCGCTCGATGCGTGGGATGCGTACGATCGCTTAGGGAGCCCGGAGGGCGAGCTCGCGATCGCCGAGCTGATCGTCTATCTCGCCTGCGCGCCGAAGAGCAACGCGGTGTATGTCGCGCTCGGGGAGGCGACGGCGGATGTGGAGCAGTACGGCACGCTCGACGTGCCGCTGCGATTCCGCAATGCGCCCACCCGCTTGATGAAGGACCTCGGCTACGGCCAGGGGTACCGCTATGCCCACGACGAGCCGGATGCCTTTGCCGCGGGCGAGCGCTACTTGCCGGATGAGCTGCCGGATCGGCGATACTACCGGCCGGTCCCGCGCGGCCTCGAGATCCGCATCGGCGAGGCGCTCGCGCGCTTGCGGGCGAAGGGCCCCGGCTCCGGCAAGTGAGGCGTGATTGAGGCACAACCGTGATCGATCCGAAGCTGCTGCGTACTGATCTCGCGGGCGTTGCCCAAAACCTGGCGCGCCGGGGCTTCGTGCTCGAGGTGTCGCGGCTCGCCACGCTCGAGGAGGAGCGCAAGCGCTGGCAGATCGAGGCGGACAGGCTGCGCGCCGAGCGCAACAGCAATGCCAAGGCCGTCGGTGCGGCGAAAGGCCGCGGGGAGGATGTGGCGCCGCTGATCGCGCGCGGCGAGCAGCTGACGCGCGAGTTGGCCGGTGTCGATGAATCCTTGAGCGCCGTGCAGGCGCAGCTCGAGCGCTGGCAGCTCGGCCTGCCGAATCTGCTGCACGAGTCGGTGCCGGACGGACGCGATGAGTCGGCGAACGTGGAGGTGGCGCGCTGGGGCGAGCCGCGGCGCTTCGCGTTCAAGCCCCGTGACCACGTCGAGGTAGGCGAGCGCCTGGGCGGGCTCGACTTCGAGGCGGCCGCGCGCATGTCTGGCGCGCGCTTCGTCGTGATGCGCGGAGAGGTCGCGCGGCTGCACCGCGCGCTCGCGCAGCTCATGCTCGATCTGCATACGAGAGAGCACGGCTACACGGAGGTCTACGTTCCGTACCTCGTGCAGAGCCCCGCGCTCGTTGGAACCGGGCAGCTGCCGAAGTTCGAGCAGGATCTCTTCGCGGTGCGGGGCGAGCACGGCTTCTATCTCGTGCCGACCGCGGAGGTGCCGGTCACGAACCTCGTGCGCGAGCAGATCGTGCCCGCGGAGCGCCTGCCGCTCAAGTACGTCTGCCACACGCCGTGCTTCCGCTCGGAGGCGGGGGCCGCCGGCAAGGACGCGCGCGGCATGATCCGCAACCACCAGTTCGACAAGGTGGAGCTGGTGCAGATCGTGCGTCCCGCCGACTCGTATGCGGCGCTCGAGGAGCTCACCTCGCACGCCCGGCGCGTGCTCGAGCGGCTCGAGATTCCGCACCGTACCGTTGCGCTGTGCTCGGGAGACATCGGCTTCGGCAGCGCGAAGACGTACGACATCGAGGTCTGGCTGCCTTCGCAGGAGCGCTATCGCGAGATCTCCTCGTGCAGCAACTGCGAGGCCTTTCAGGCCCGGCGCATGCAGGCGCGGTGGCGCAATCCCGAGACGGGCAAGCCCGAGCCGGTCCATACCCTCAACGGGTCGGGACTCGCCGTCGGCCGGGCACTGGTCGCGGTGCTCGAGAACTACCAGCAGGAGGACGGCTCGGTGAGCGTCCCCCGAGCGCTGCAGCCGTACTTCGGCGGATTGGAGAAGCTCGCCCGCTTCAAATAACCGCGGGCAGCCGCTCGGCGAGAAAGTCGATGAAGGCCCGCACGGCGGGCAGCATGCCGCGCCGGCTGGGGAAGACGACGTGGCAGATGCCTTGCGGCACGTTCCACGCGGGGAGCACGCGCTCGAGCTTGCCGGAGTCGAGATCGGCGCGCGCGACGTTCTCCGGAAGGAGCGCGATGCCGAGGCCCTCGAGCACCGCCGATCGCAGGACGACAAAGTCGTGGCACACCAGGCGTGGCGCGTGCTCGATGCGCGCCGACTCGCCCTGCGGGCCGATGAGATCCCAGGCCTGGCGCTCCGCCTCCGGCGCGAATCCGAGCGTGTCGAGCGCGGCGAGCTGCTCCGGCCGCTCGGGCCTCGCGGCGCGGTCGAGATAGGCGCGGCTCGCGACGAGCAGCTCGCAGACTTCGCGGAAGCTGCGCATGACGAGGCCGTCCTCGCCGCTCGGGTGCGTGCGCACGCGCAGCGCGGCGTCGAAGCCCTCGTTCAGCACGTCCACGCGGCGATTGCTCACGTGCAGCAGCAGCCGCACCCTCGGATGCCGCGCCATGAAATCCGGCAGGATGCGCGCGAGCGAGGTCTGCGCGAGCGCCACCGGGCAGCTCACCTTGACGACGCCGCGCGGCTCGGCGCGCGCGAACTCCACGGCCTCGACGGCGGCGTCGGCCTCCGAGAGCATCGCCTGCGCGTGCCGGTACACCTCGTGCCCGACCTCCGTCACGGCGAACCGCCGAGTGGATCGGTGCACGAGCCGGACGCCGAGGCGCGCCTCGAGAGCGCTGACGTGCCGCGACAGGCGCGACTTGGGGATGCGCAGCGAGCGGCCGGCCTTGGCGTAGCTGCCGTGCTCGACCACCTTGGCGAAGTAGTAGAAGTCGTCCAGGGGTTGCATGAGTCAGAGTCCTATTAACACCAAATTTAGAACAATATGTTCCGATTTCGCCAGATTATCAATCAGCGTTGCAAGGAATAAGATGCCCCACAGCGATCGAGAGTGCAGAGGAGGTCAAGATGAGCATCAAGGCTGCAAGAGGCGGATTCGCCAAATCTCCAACCACCGCCGTGGCGCGCGGCGTTGCGCGAATCGTGCGGGGCATGCCGACCTCCGATGGGGCCGGCGTGAAGCTCACGCGCGTCATCGGTCAGCCGCAGCTCGCGGATCTCGACCCGTTCCTGCTGCTCGATGAGTTCGGCACCGACAATCCGGGCGACTACATCGCGGGCTTTCCGGAGCATCCGCACCGGGGCTTCGAGACGGTGACATACATGCTCGATGGGCGGATGCGCCACCGCGACAACCACGGACACGAAGGCGTCCTCGTGCCGGGCAGCGTGCAGTGGATGACGGCGGGCCGGGGCATCGTGCACTCGGAGATGCCCGAGCAGCAGGAGGGCCGCATGCGCGGATTCCAGCTGTGGATCAACCTGCCCGCCCGCGACAAGATGACGGCGCCCAAATACCAGGAGTTCGGGCCGGAGCGGATTCCGGTCGCGACTCCGGGACCCGGCGCTCGCGTCAAAGTGATCGCGGGTCGAGTGGGGGATGTGCGCGGCCCGATCGTTCAGCCGGCCACCGATCCGCTCTATCTGGACGTCGAGCTCGCGCCTGGTGCCCGGTTCTCGCAGGCGCTTCCGGCCGGCTACGCGGCGTTCGTCTACGTGTTCGAGGGCTCGGTGCGAGTGCTGAGAGGCGGGGCAGACGCG